>CACZSO010000122.1 GCA_902783795.1 uncultured Eubacteriales bacterium | reverse complement strand
GTGCTGGTGCCTTCCGGCATTGGCAGAGGCACAAAAGCCCTGGAGGTGGTCAGATGTGCCTATGTTTCTGAAGATAAACTGCCGCATCCGGTGGGGAAGATGAAAAAAGCCGTGAGACAGAATGCGGTCCCGGCAGAGAAAAAAGACCAGGACCGGCTTTCCCAGGAGACAGAGGATGATCTTAAGCTGCCGGATGAAACTTACCGGAAACAGATCCAGGAGTGGACGGATCCCGAGACCCAGAGCTGTACCGCGCCGCCGGAATCCTATGAGACCTACCGGAAGCTGGTGCTTAAAGGCGTGAAGCTGGACTGGCCGGAAGCCCTGGAAGCCTTGGCCTACGGCTCTTACAGCGGGAATAATGTATTCGCCAAAGATTACAGTCTGGCGGAATATTGTCTTCAGCGGCTGATCAGGACGCAGGAAGATCCATCGCCCTTTTACTATAATTCCCTGGGTTATATTTACTATTATGGCCGGACGAATGGCGGGGAGCCGGATTATGATAAGGCCTATGCTTATTTCAGCGTAGGCGCGGTTCACGGGATCTTTGAGTCCATGTATAAGGTGGCCGATATGCTGATCCTGGGCCAGGGTGTGCCGAAAAATGTGCAGGCCGGCGTCATCATGCTCCGCCGGACTTATCACAGGTCCCGGGAACTTTTAGAGCAGGAGATCTATGACTGCAAATTTACTGAGGCCGCCGTCAGGATGGCGAATCTTTTTGAAAACGGCACCGGGGTGGAGAAAGACCCGGAAGGGGCGTATTCCTTTTATCTGCAGGCTCGGTTTGCTTTGTCAGAGCGGATGAAGATCACCGGGAATAATGGAGATGAGGAGATCAGAGAAAAGATCGAAAGAGGCCTGGCGAGGACGGCTGCCCAGCTTCCGGAGGACTTTTTCCAGGAACGGATACAGGCGCAGGCCCCTTATATGATCGGGACACTGCTGGAGGGTTCTGACAGCGGGATCGATATGGCAGTGGCTGTCAAAGAAGGTCATACGTACCTCATGGCCAGGATGGCCAGAAAGGAAAATGCAGAGGCTGAAGAACCTGTGAAGAAGCATCTGTTTGTCTTGCCCGAGCTAAAGTTTGCCGCAGTGACGGATATGATCGTGATGGAAGTGATAGATGTGAAGAGCCTGGAGCTTTTTTACGAAGAAAACCACGTTTATATCAATCATATAGGCTATGATCAGGAAGATGAATGTTGGTATTTCTCCTACATGAATTACCCCATGATCAAGGTTTCCTGTGAAGGCTTTTTATTTGAATTATAAGGAAAATAAGAGGGGCCCCCGGTCAGCTGACCGGGAGCCCTCTTATTTGTAAAGGACTATGATGTTACTCTTCTGTATTTCCGGATACCAGCCACCAGGCTTTATGAAGGACAGAGGCATCGATGGAGAAAAGATCCCTGGCTCCGGTACGGGCCATGAGGGCTTTCAGTTCTTTTGTAAAGACGTTCACAGCATCCCTCAGCGCCTCTGGGCCTCCCTGCATATAAGGTCCCATGAAAGGACGGCCTACAGAGACCAGATCGGCACCCAGTGCCAATACCTTGAACGCGTCGAAGCCGTCGGCGATACCGCCGTCTGCGATCAGGATCAGATCACGGCCTACAGCCTTGCGGATGTCGGGAAGCAGGGCGTAAGGCGGCATAGCCCAGGGCATCAGGCCGTTGTGATGGCTTAAAATGATGCCGGCAGCCCCTGTTTCCTTAGCTGTCAGGGCATCCTGCACACTAAGGGCGCCCTTGAAGAAGAAGGGAAGGGAAGTGGCTTTTACATAGGACCTGAGCTCTTCCTTCGTGGGAAGTTTCATGGCCAGACCCGCCACCACCGAATCCTCATCGTCCTCTTTATTGATGGCGTGTTCCACATCCATGCCCACGCCCAGGGCCCCGTTTTCTTCAGCAAAACGGATGCGGCTCAGGATCTCTTCCGGGTCCTTATAAGGCTTGATGACCTTGATCACCTTCGCGCCGGTCTCTAAGATCTCTTTCAATTCTTCATTGGGACCCATGCCCACGGAGACTAATGCGCCGGCTTCTTTAAATCCTGCCGCATATCCTGCCATACCGCCTTTCAGGTGGCTTAAAGCCGCTCCCATGACGGGGGTCTCGAAATGGCAGCCCAGGATATCCAACGCGGCTGAAGGGTGTTTGGCGCCCAGGATCCGGCTCTCAATGACCAGGGAATCCAGGTATTTCCGCGCTATTTTGATAGAATCTGCGTTTTTGTTGCTGCTCATGGCAGGTTCCTCCTTTTTCTTTAATTAAATGATGGTTTCTTAAGGAATGAGGGGCGATCTTGCGCCTGAAAATGTCAATGTCAGCCGATGCATGGCCCGGGTACAGGCGATGTACAGAAGGGTCCGGTCATGGG
>CACZSO010000121.1 GCA_902783795.1 uncultured Eubacteriales bacterium | reverse complement strand
ATGGCACCTCTGCTCCTGTCTTAAGTTTAGCCTTACTATTTTACCGCAAGTAATGTGAAAAATCAAGGAAATGAAGATGAATAGTATATTATTTTGGAGAAAAGAGCAAAGGCCCCTCAGGCTTCCCCTTGAAGGGAAGCTGTCAGCCATCAGGCTGACTGGCGAGGCGGCTGTTTACAATTTGTTTACAATTTATTTGTTGTCCGTTTATATTTTAAGTATAAATAATCCATTTTTATTCCATAAAATGAACTCACTGAAAGCAAAAGCAAGAGTGCAATAGTTTTTTCATGATTTTGGATCCCTCTCCAAATATGACCTCTAAGGCAAGACAACTTGAAAAGGAACGCGGCAGAACAGCGACTGCCGCGTTTCTTTTTTATTATTTTTTATGAAATATTTTTCATGTTTCCGGGAATATTATTAACAGAAGGGATGTGAGCGGTCTGTGACCGACAAAAAAAGCCGGTTCTCCTGCTGAAGGCTGGTATATGCTATTCTGGTCATGATCTTTTAAGCTCGGAATACAATTGTTTTAACTCCGGTCCTTCTATTCTCCTAAAGGCGCCTTCCTTAAGATTTCCCAGCAGCACATTCATGATGCGGATCCGCTTTAAGGAAGTCACTTCATAACCGCAGGAAGAACACATCCGGCGGATCTGGCGGTTCAGCCTCTGGGTCAATGTGATGCGGAATTTCCTGTCGCCTGCAGGCACCACCTTGCAGGCTTTAGTCCTCCGGTCCAGGTCTTTCAGGTAAACACCACGCGACATCCGCTTTAGAAAGGCTTCCGTGATCTCCTTATCCACCGCCACTTCATATTCTTTTTCATGATGGCCGGAAGCCTTCGTGACTTCTGCGGCAAAAGCCCCGTCATTGGTCAGGAAGATCAGGCCTTTGGAATCTTTATCGAGCCGGCCCACCGGATACAGCCGGCTTCCGAAGTCCACCATATCGACGATGTTTTCTTCTCCCGGGAAGCTTTTGGTGGTGCACACCACGCCCACCGGCTTATTGACCGCCAGGATCACTTTTTCCGGCGCTTTTTTATCCAGGGTCCGGCCTCTCACCAGAATCTCATCCGCATCCGTGACCTTCTGCCCCATAACAGCGGGACTGCCGTTCACAGTCACTTTTCCTTCTTCAATAAGCCTGTCCGCCTCCCGGCGGGAACAAAAGCCCTTTTCACTTAAATAACGGTTCAGTCTGATGGGATCCATGATTGACAGAAAGCTCCTTTTTCCTTAGTTCCGGCCGGTTCATTACACTCAGGCTGATTCATAATATACCGCATTTTAAGGGAAAAGACAAGGGAAGGTACGCTTAACTTGTTTGACAGAGAAAGCGGATATACGGTATAATGTTTCCCATAGCAGCCCTGGATGGGGTTTTGCAGAAATAGGGCAGTTTTAAGCAAGAAAGGCAGGGAAGATCAAAGCTTCCCTGTCGTAAAGGAGGTTTTTATGCTTTCAAAATCATTATGCGAGCGGGTGCTTTCTGCAGCTGCGTCCACAGGCGCGGATTATGCGGAACTGTTCGCGGAAAAGACATTTGACCGCTCCGTCAATATGGTGGATAAAAAGGTGAATGCCGTGAACGACGCGGTGATCGCCGGGGCATCCATCCGGGTGTTCAAAGGCTTACGGAGCGTGGCCGCGTCCACGGTGGACACATCCGAGGAGGGGCTGATGCGTTGTGCGAAACGGGCAGCAGAGGCCCTGGGAGAAGGAACGGCGGAGATGGAGATCGTATTGAAAGAACGGCTTTTCGGCGATGTCCATCCGATTAAAATCGTGCCGGGCTCTGTGCCTGTCAAAGAGAAGATCGACCTCTTAAAGGCGGGCTATTTCGCGGCGTTGGACTACGATCCATGCATTAAGCAGGCGACCGGGGTCCTGCTGGACATTGACCACAACATCCTGATCGCGAATTCCGAGGGCGTCTATACCAAGGATCGCCAGATCCGTACCCGCATGAACATCACTGCGGTGGCGGAAAAGGACGGCGAGACACAGTCCGGCGGCTGCCGTCCGGGTGCCCGGATGGGCCTGGAGCTGTTCACTGAGCAGATCGATCCGAAGGATGTGGGCCGGGAAGCGGGACGGCAGGCAGTCGTCATGGCCGGTGCGGGATATTGCCCGGCGGGAACTTATCCTGTAGTCATAGATAACGGCTTCGGCGGCGTCATCTTCCATGAGGCCTGCGGTCATTCCCTGGAGGCAAGCTCCGTGGCTTACGGCACCAGCCAGTTCTGTGATAAGCTGGGCCAGAAGATCGCCAATGAGAAAGTGACGGCCGTGGATGACGGCACGATTCCCAATGCCTGGGGCTCCATCAATATCGATGATGAAGGCACCCCGTCACGCCGGAACGTGCTGATCGAAAACGGTATCCTGAAGAGTTATATGATCGACAAATTCGGCGGCCGGAAACTCAACATGGCGCCGACCGGCAATGCGCGCCGGCAGAGTTACAGTTATGTGACCACGTCCCGCATGACGAACACGTTTATCGAAGCGGGTACGGATGAAAATGACGATATCATCGCTTCGGTCGATTTTGGCCTTTACGCAAAGCAGATGGGCGGCGGTTCCGTGAATCCGGCCACCGGCAGCTTTAACTTTGCCGTGAACGAAGGCTATATGATCCGGAACGGAAAAGTGTGCGAGCCTGTCAGAGGGGCAGCTTTAGTGGGTACGGGATCAGAGATCCTGATGAAGATAGACATGGTGGGCAAGCTTTTAGAGTGCGGCCAGGGCATGTGCGGTTCCAGTTCCGGCTCCATCCCCACGAACGTAGGCCAGCCCATGATCCGCGTCAGTTCCATCACCGTGGGCGGCAGATAAGGAGACAGAAGATGAGATACGAAGAGTTTAAAACAACCGTCATCCGGGCCGCTGAAAAGGCAGGCCTTAAGGATTATGAACTGTATTATGTGAACAGTGAAAGCCTTTCCGTAAGCGCTTTCCGGCATGAGATCAATGAATTCTCTTCTGCCACAGAGGGCGGCGTCTGCTTCCGCTGTCTTAAAAACGGCAGGATGGGCTATGCTTCCACAGAGGAACTGACAGAGGAAGAAGCAGAAGAACTGGTCCGAAAGGCCGCTGAAAATGCCGCAGCGCTGGAAACAGAGGAAGAAGAGTTTTTGGGAGAAGGCGGACTTTCTTATCAGGATATTGAGACGCAGTCTTCGGAACTTCCGCCATCCGAAGCCATGACACAGGCTGTTCTGGAGGGCCAGGAACTTTTATACGCTGCGGATCCGGCAGTTGTGGACGGCAGTACCACCGAAGTCATGAGTGTAAAAGAAACCGTGGCTATCGCTAATTCCCGCGGCCTGGATCTGTCCCATACCATGGCAGGAACAGTCTTTGTCACATCAGCGGTGGTGAAACAGGGCGATGAAATGAACGACGCCTATGAGATGAAGGCAGGACCGCTGGAGGAAACCGATAAAAAGGAAGTGGTGGAAAAAGCGGTCGATGATGCATTGAAGAAGATGGGAGCAGAACCGGCACCTACCGGCGCTTATCCGGTAGTCTTTGCCCCGAAAGCCATGGCATCGCTCTTATCGACTTTCTCTTCAGCCTTTTCATCGGAAGCAGCTCTGAGGGGACTTTCACGGCTTGCCGGGAAGGAAGGAGAGAAGATCGCCGCAGAGACAGTCACCATCCTGGACGATCCTTTCTATCCTGAGAATCTGTTCCGGCTGCCCTTCGATGCGGAAGGCACACCGGCTTACACCAAAGCCGTGATAGAAAAAGGAACCTTAAACACGCTGCTCTATAACCTGAAAACAGCAGCACGGCTTCAGAAAGAAACCACCGGCAATGCATCGAAGAGAGGCTACGACGGTGCCGTGGAGATCCGCCCCTTTACCATGGTGCTTAAGGGCGGAGACATCAGTGAAGAGGAGCTTCTTATGCAGGCAGGAAACGGCGTCTATATAGACTCTTTACAGGGTATGCACGCCGGCGCCAATCCTATTTCCGGTGACTTTTCTTTGCAGAGCGCCGGCTTTATGATCGAGAACGGCATCAAGACCCGGCCTGTGAAAGCTTTTACCGTGGCAGGGAATTTCTTCGAACTCCTGAAGAATATCAAAGGACTTTCAGATGAAGTAAAAATGAGCGGCTACGGACTCAGCACCACCGCCTTTGCGGCCCCGGCCGTGTTGGCAGAGGGGCTCAGCATAGCCGGAAAGTAATCCTGGGAATCAAGATGAGCCATAGATATGGCGATCTTCCCAGCAACAGCGAAGCGTGCCAAAAAACACAATTGACCGCAGAATAATAACTGGTGTTAGAGTCAGGGGAGATCAGCCCTCTGAGGAGCTAATTTCCCCCGTTGCTAACAACAGTTGCAATTCCTCTGCAGAAACTACATCTAAAGAGAATATAAGGAAAGATACGTTTCTATCCATATTGTCTAAGGAAGTTCATTGATCATTGTTCTTATGCTGTAACATATTTCTTCGTCATTTACAAATATACTGCGAGAAAAACCATAGGTTATAAGATAACCGTCTTTATATTTCTGAATCAGAATGAATTTCAGGAGATTCACTCTAAGCGTAAATCCCCCATAAATCCGCTTAGACAATTCAATATCTGCCGGGACTCCTAAATGAACCGCTTCACAGATCACATGATTCATATTTTGAATCCAGTTTTTATCCTGAATTGGTTCTCCCCATACATCGCCCGCAGTGCAGCGGTTGGCTGTAAACCAATGACCAACATTGTATTGATAGTATATAATTGATACAGCAAACAATATGATAAAAACGCCTAACAGAAGGAAGAATCGTTTCCTTTTCATAACAATTTATTCTCCAGAACATTTATTATTCGCTGCTCATTATACACATTGACAGCTTGTTTTTGTTGATTTGGCTGTGATCTTTCTTTTTTTGTCCTTTATCTTTTCGACAAATAGTGTATACTGCTATTAGGATGAGAAAGTATACTTTGTATTATCCAGCGTTAACATATACGGTCACTGGGTTATATTGTATGCAAGAATGGATAGTAATATGTTTTTTCTTGATCTATGAATCCAGCCAGGAAAGAGGAAGTGAATGCTGAATATAGTCTTTTGTACAGAAAATCCTTCGTCGATCATTTATCATATGGAGTATGTCAAGGGGGTTATGGAAGACAGCCAAATGCCTTATCGTCTAAAAATGTTTACCTCCTGCTCTGATTTTTTGTATGAAGCAGAAGAAGGATTCATTTGCAACCTGGTGTTTTTTTCAGCTAATATGAAGGAAATGAAAATAACAGCTCTGTGCCGGCAATTTCGTAGATTTCTTCCCGAGACTTCTATCGTTTTCATCTCGGACCTCACGGAGTTGATTTGGGATTTATTTGAAGTAGATCCTTATGCAATTATCCCTAAGACGAACCCGGACAGAAGTTTGTCTATTTTGATGAAGCGCTTCCTACATAGTCTTCAGGATGACCAGGACAATGTTCTGATTGTTCATTCCAGTCGTTTTTTTAAGCAGATTCCTATGAAAAACATCGTCCACATAAATCAGGAAGGTAAATATGCCAAGATCAGACATAATAACGAACAGGAAACCTATGTCAGAAAACAATTGAAGACACTGCTGAAAGAATTACCGGAAGAAAGGTTTATCCGTATAGGGAAAAGTGATATATGCAACATTGAACATATTGCTTTTATAGAGGGATATGACGTCCATCTGGACAATGGAGAACTGCTGACGATTCCTCATGGAAAAGCTGAGGAAATTACGGCTAAAGTGGCAAATTTTTTTAAAAAAACAAAGGCGATATCCGTTTTGAACATTGTCTTTTTTATAATGACCGTTCTAACGATGGCTGCGATATCAGTAAAGTTGGATACATCAGATACATTATACAAATCCTCCTGTTTGATGAAGGAATTGTATATCTTTATCGTCGTCATAGTTCTTTGGTTGGGTACATTATTACTGACAGCAATTAGGCTTACAAAAAAGAAAAAGAAGCCTTTTAATCCCAACATCATCTAACGGGTTTTGAGCGTAAGTGCTATTTAATCTCGTTTTTGCACGAAAGAGGAGTTGTTTACCAAACACTATTTAAATTCAGAAAGGAGTTGTGTTATGAATTTTACGAAGGCAACGGACTGTTACACGTTAAACAATGGTGTCGCGATCCCCTGCATCGGTTTCGGAACCTGGCGCACCCCGGCCGGGGATGT
>CACZSO010000120.1 GCA_902783795.1 uncultured Eubacteriales bacterium | reverse complement strand
GGTGGCTATTCCTGCAGAAGAAATGACAGAGCTTATCAGACTTCTTGAAAAACCTTGAGAAAAAAAGGGGTGCGGTCTTACTGACCGTGCCTCTTCTTCTTAAGCTGCCGGTACATAGCTTATCCTGCTGAAAGATTGCCTGTATTCCCGTCAGTGAGGCGGTACAGACAAAGGACCGGAGCCGATCTTCCGGTGTAAAGAAAAAATACTTGACATACAGCCCGCCCTGCGGTACAATACGCAGGGTGTGTTGTTATGAATGAGATCTCTATCGTTGAAAAAACACGGCTCTTTGATTTTTACGGTGAACTTCTGACCGGACATCAGCAGGAAATATACGAAGCAGTGGTCTTTAATGACATGAGCCTTTCGGAAGCAGCGGAAGCGTATCATATGACCCGCCAGGGGATCCATGATATCCTGAAACGCTGCGATAAGACATTGGCCGGTTATGAAGAAAAGCTCCACATGGTGGAGCGCTACCGGAAGATCAAGAAGGAAGTGCGTGAGCTTTTGAAGACCGCAGATGAGCATACATCGGCGGCTTTACATAAGATTTTAGAGGATTTGGACAGCTAATGGCATTTGAAAGTCTACAGGACAGATTTCAGAATATCTTTAAAGACCTGACCGGGAAGGGCAGGCTGTCTCAGGACGATGTGAAAACGGCCATGAGAGAAGTCCGCATGGCGCTTTTGGAAGCCGATGTGAACTTCAAGGTGGTGAAGAGCTTCGTGGCGAAGGTGCAGGAGCGGGCCATCGGTGAAGACATCATGAACGGGCTGAATCCGGGCCAGATGGTGGTGAAGATCGTCAATGAAGAGATGGTCAGCCTTATGGGGCCGGACGTGGTCGAACTGGAGCTTAAGCCCACGAACGAACTGACGGTCATCATGCTCTGCGGCCTGCAGGGCGCCGGTAAGACCACCATGGCAGCAAAGCTGGCAGCCAGGCTTAAATCCCAGGGACGGCATGTGCTGTTGGGCGCGCTGGACGTTTACCGTCCCGCAGCCATCCAGCAGCTGAAGATCAACGGAGAAAAAGCCGGCGTGGAAGTCTTCTCCATGGGAGATGAAAATGACCCGGTGGATATCGCGAAAGCCGCGGTCTCCCATGCCCTTTCGAATCATCAGAACATCCTGATCCTGGATACCGCCGGACGTCTTCATGTGGATGAAGACATGATGGAGGAACTTCAGAGGATCAAGGCCAACGTAAACGTGGATAAGACCCTGCTCACGGTGGACGCCATGACCGGCCAGGACGCGGTGAATGTGGCTGCCTCCTTTAATGATGCGGTGGGCATCGACGGCATCATCCTGACGAAATTAGATGGCGACACCCGGGGCGGCGCGGCTTTGTCGGTACGCCAGGTCACGGGAAAGCCCATCCTGTTTTCCGGTATCGGTGAAAAGCTGACGGACCTGGAGCCTTTTTATCCGGACCGCATGGCCTCCCGTATCTTAGGCATGGGCGATATATTGACGCTCATTGAGAAAGCAGAGCAGGAGATCAGCGTCGAAGACGCGAAGAACCTGGAGAAGAAGCTCAGGAAGGGCGACTTCGACTATGAAGATTATCTGACCCAGATGAGGCAGATGCAGAACATGGGCGGCATCAGTGCGATATTGAACATGCTTCCCGGCTCGGGCCTGGGGAATATGGGGGACTTCAGAAAGCTGAAGGACCAGCTGGACTCGGATGAAACGGATAAGACCATGAAGAAGGTGGAAGCCATGATCATGTCCATGACGCCTTATGAAAGGACACATCCGGACGCCCTGAACATCCAGCGCAAGATCCGCATCGCCAAAGGCGCCGGCCTGGAGATCAATGAAGTCCACCGGATCGTGAAGCAGTTTGAACAGTCACGGAAGATGATGAAGCAGATGGGCGGCATGATGAAGAATAACCGCCGGGGCGGCCGGTTTAAGCTGCCGTTCTAAAGGCAGTATCTAACATTCAGAGGGTAACACGGGACTATGTGCCGTTATCCATATATTACAGTAATTCCAAAAAGGAGAAAAAAGAGATGGCAGTTAAGTTAAGATTAAAGAGAATGGGCAAGAAGAAATCACCTTTCTACCGCGTGATCGTTGCGGACGCAAGATCCCCCAGAGACGGCAGATTCATTGACGAGATCGGTATCTACGATCCGAATCAGGAGCCTTCTTTAATTAAGATCGATGCTGATGCCGCGAAGAAGTGGCTGAAGGATGGCGCTCAGCCTACAGAGACGGTTTCCAGACTTTTGAAAGAAGCCGGCATTCTCGAATAAGACAGTCATTGAACCAGACCAGGAGGTAGATTAAGTGAAAGAATTAGTGGAAACGATCGCTAAAGCGCTTGTCGATGCGCCGGATCAGGTTCTGGTGACTCAGGAAGAGAATGATAAGGGAATCATTGTCACGCTTAAGGTCGCCGAATCAGATATCGGGAAAGTCATCGGGAAGCAGGGCCGTGTGGCCAATGCGATCCGTTCCGTGGTAAAAGCCGCCGGTATCAGAAAAGGTGTCCACGTTATGGTCGACATCGAGTAATGATGTGTCAGGGGACAGAATCACTGTTCCCTTCTTTTCATGTTCGGAATGACATGAGATCAGAGGACTGAAGAAGCATTGAGACAGCTCGAGGAATATTTGAGAATAGGGATCATTACCTCTCCCCACGGAATCAAGGGAGAGGTAAAAGTGTTTCCCTCAACGGATGATCCGGAGCGTTTTCTCCAGGTGAAGGATGTGGTGGTGGAAACGGCGAAAGGCCGCCAGACCATGCAGATCCAGGGAACCAAGTATTTTAAAAATATGGTGATCCTGAAGCTTTCCGGGATCAATTCCATGAATGAAGCTGAACTTTTCAGAAATGCAGACATCCTGATCCACAGGAGCCAGTCGGCGCCCCTTGAGGAGGGCCACTATTTTATCGTGGACCTGATCGGGCTGGAAGTGTATGAAAAGGAACGCCATGTGGGAACAGTCACGGATTTCCTTCAGACCGGTGCGAATAATGTGTACGTGGTCACGAAGGAGGACGGGAAGGAGCTGCTCCTTCCGGATATCCCTGACTGTATCCTGAAGGTGGACATAGAAGAGAACCGGCTGGAAATCTATATCCTGCCGGGACTGGAGGACTGATGGATTTCTTTGTCATGACGCTGTTTCCGGAGCTGATAGAGAGCATCGCGGATTCCAGTATCATAAAACGGGCAAAGGATGCCGGCATCATTTCGGTGCAGGCGGTCAATATCCGGGACTATACCGAGGATAAACACGGCCATGTGGATGATTACTGTTATGGCGGCGGCAAGGGGATGCTGATCAAGGCCCAGCCGGTCTATGACTGTTACCAGGCGGTGGAAAAGAACATCGGCAGAAAGACCCGGGTGATTTATATGACCCCCCAGGGCGAAGTGTTCACCCAGAAGAAAGCAGAAGAACTGGCAAAAGAAGAGGCGCTGGTCTTTCTCTGCGGCCATTATGAAGGCATCGATGAACGGGTGCTGGAAGAGATCGTCACAGACTATATCTCTGTAGGGGATTATGTCCTGACCGGCGGCGAACTTCCGGCCATGACCGTGATCGATGCAGTCTCCCGGCTGGTGCCCGGCGTGATCTCTGAAGGGTCGGAAGTCATCGAGACTTTCCATGATAATCTGCTGGAATATCCGCAGTATACCCGTCCGGAGGTCTGGAGAGACAGACAGGTGCCGGAGGTGCTGTTGTCTGGCCATCATCAGAAAGTGGAAGAATGGCAGCGTAAAAAAAGCATCGAACGGACCCTTAGATGGCGGCCGGATCTTATAAAAGATGCGGTGCTCAGCAAAAAAGAACAGCAGTTTTTAAAAGAGCTTCAGAAGAAAGACGATGATGATCCCTTACACAGCTGATCAGAAGATCAGCGGCGCATATCTGTTAAAAAATATCATAGGCGGAGGACTGATCATCCCGGGCGAAGACGGCATCGTCTTAGAAGATGGGGTCCATAAGATCCGTGACCTTAGTTTTTCTGAAGAGCTTCGCTTTGAAAACGGCATGACAGAGGACTTAAGGGCGCTGACAGAAAACGTGGTGCGGCTGTTCTACTTTGTAGAAGAAGACCCCTCGTTTTATGTGCCGCTTGAAAAGATCGGAAGTGCCCTGCGTCCTTATATCCACTATGAAGATCTGACGGGGATGACCCTTCTTATGCTGTTTTCCCTTCCGCTCATCACGCTGATCTCTGTCAGGGACCACTACAGGGTCCGCTGTGACAGCCTGATCCGTGAGAACCTGCCGGATGCGGAGGAACTGCTCATCCATATGGTTAAGCGGTGTCTGGCCTTTACTAAAGAGACAGCAGCTTCCGTGGAAATGGAGGAGACGCTGGAGAAAGAGTATGACACCGTCTCTCTGGAAGGCGGCTTCAGCCTGACCAGGGAGACCGGCGGAAAAGAAGATCTTTCCCAAAGGGAAAGAAATGTCAGAAAGAATTTTGAAGAAGAGATGCTCAGGATCAGCGAAGTCCTTAAACGTCTGGATGAAAGTTCAGAGGAAACAGAACGGCTGAATGAGTATGTGAACGGAACATGGAAGGAAGCGGAAGGGCAGCAGGTCCTGCTTTCACTTCCCGAAGCCTTTCAGAAAACTGAAACAGAGGATGATGAAGAAACAGTATTTACATCTCGCGTCTCTTCAGATATCATCCTCCTTCATCCATTTGAAGACCGGGAATTCATGCCGGTAAGATTTCTTAAGACAGAAAAAGAAGAGGATGGTGAGTTCTTAAGTTTCCTCCGCGTCCAGACCCCCGGCGGTGTCCAGCCCGTGGAGATCAGGATCAGATGCGCGGTGAAGGAAAACAGGCAGCTGATCATCCAGTTAACGGATCGGATCATAAGGAGTATGAGATGGCTTCAAAGGTAACGGTAGCCATGCTGGCTGCCAGAATGGATTGTACGAACCTCACGGAAGACGTGGACCTGGAGCATCGGGACATCCTGGTGCCGGACATTAACCGGCCGTCGCTTCAGTTTACCGGATTCTGGGATTATTTTGAGCCTGCCCGCGTCCAGATCATGGGTAAGGTGGAATACACCTATATCATGAAGATGGAGCATGAAGCGCAGGTAAAGATAGAAGAAGAATTTCTGGACAAGCAGGTCCCCTGCATCATCTTTGCCAGAAACCAGATGCCGAACCCGGAGTTCATCACCATGGCCAATGAAAAGGGTGTGCCCCTTCTCATGACAGAGAAGAGCACTTCCATGATCACTTCGGACATCATCATCTGGCTGCACCGGCAGCTGGCCCCCATGATCTCTATCCACGGGGTGCTGGTAGATGTTTACGGTGAAGGCGTTCTGATCATCGGTGAATCCGGCATCGGTAAATCCGAGGCTGCCATCGAGCTCATCAAACGCGGCCACCGGCTGGTATCGGACGATGTAGTGGAGATCAGAAGGATATCGGATGCCACCCTGATAGGTTCAGCCCCGGCCATTACCCGGCACTTTATCGAGCTTCGGGGCATAGGCATCGTGGACGTAAAAACATTGTTCGGCGTAGAAGCCGTAAAGACCTCCCAGCAGATCGACCTGGTGATCGAACTGCAGGACTGGGATAAAGAAACAGAATTCGACCGGATGGGCATGCAGGATGATCACATCGAGTACCTTGGCAACAAGGTGGTCTGCCATCATCTGCCGGTCCGCCCCGGACGGAACCTGGCCATCATCGTGGAAGCGGCTGCCGTCAACCACCGGCAGAAAAAGATGGGATACAATGCAGCTCAGGCATTGTATGAGAGAGTACAGGACGTACTGAGCGGAAAGCTGACCGAGGATATCGATGAGTTTATGTTCTGAGCTTTTTAGCATTCTCGGAAAAGGTAATATCAGGATCAATGAAAGCCTGATACCGCATACGACCTTCCGTTCCGGCGGTCCCTGTGACTACTTTCTGATGCCGGAAAATGAAGAACAGCTGGCAAATACTATTGAAACGCTTAAAAAGGCGGGTATTCCCTGGTTTATCATAGGAAGAGGGAGTAATATCCTGGTTTCCGACAAAGGCTTCAGAGGCGCGGTTATCTCGCTTAAGACACATTTCAGGAATGTGAGGTTTGAGGAAGACCGGATGATCTGCGATGCCGGCGTCATGATGGGTGATGCGGCAAAGGAAGCGCTGAAGAGGAGCCTTACGGGCTTCGAGTTTGCTTCCGGCATTCCCGGGACAGTTGGCGGCGGCTTAAGGATGAACGCAGGCGCCTACGGGGAAGAGTTTAAGGATATCGTGACAGAAGCGCGCCTGTACCTTAACGATGGGCAGATCCGCACTTTCACTAACGATGAACTGAAGTTCTCTTACCGCAGCTCTGTGATCAAAGACCTGGATGCCATTGCCCTGTCTGTCACGTTCCAGCTGCGTCCCGGCAATGAGGATGCTATCCGGGAACGGATGGCAGAGCTGCAGGAACGAAGAAAAGAAAAACAGCCGCTGGAATATGGCTCGGCCGGTTCTACTTTCAAACGGCCTCCAGGATATTTTGCCGGCGCCGTTATCGAGCAGGCGGGGCTGAAGGGCTATCGTTACGGTGATGCAGGGGTCTCGGAAAAGCACGCGAATTTCGTCATCAACTACGGCCAGGCATCCTCTGCCGAGATCTTATATGTGATCCGGCATGTACAGGAAGTCGTGAAAGAGCAGACCGGACTCATACTGGAACCGGAAGTCCTGTTTATAGGAGAGTTTTAAATGTCCTATTCCACCCGGGTAAAAGCAGAGCTTATGACTGTCATACCCGAAAAACAGCATTGCTTACGCTCAGAGATCGCCGGGATCTTAAATGCCGGCGGGAGAGAGGACCATCCCAAAAACCTGGATCCTCTTTTGGCCGTATTGAAATCCCGGCTGAAAGATAAAGAATTTGACCTTGAAAGTCCGGAGATCCTGCAGCGCCCCTGCTGCAAGAGGGCTTATATCCGGGGCATGTTCTTAAGCTGCGGGTCTGTCTCAGATCCGGAAAAGCTGTATCATCTGGAGCTGGTCTTTACGACCATAGAAAGAGCACGGGAATTCCGCGACCTGCTCCGGCTCTGCGGCATTCCGTCAAAGATCATACAAAGGAAAGGCCGCCAGGTGGTATATTTGAAAGAGGGAGACCTGATCTCGGAGTTTTTTGCACTGACCCAGGCAAACACCTCTGTTTTGGAGATGGAAAACATCCGGGTACTGAAGGATGTCAGAAACACTGTTAACCGCAGAGTCAACTGCGAGACAGCCAACCTGGAAAAGACGGTTTCGGCGGCCATGGAACAGAAGGAAGCCATCCGGTTTTTACAGGAAAAGAAACTGCTGAAAACACTGCCGCCGCCCTTAAAAGCATTGGCAGAACTGCGGCTTAACTATCCCGAAAGCTCCTTAAAAGAGCTGGGGGAAATGATGGACCCTCCGGTATCGAAGTCCGGAGTGAACCACAGAATGCGTAAATTACTGAAGATCGCAGAGGAGGAAAAATTGTGAAAAGCGAAACAGTAACCATTTCTATGGATGAGAGTCTGGATGCCATGTCTCTCGCTTATTGTGTACAGACAGCCTGCAGATTTACTTCGAGGATCCACCTGACAGACGGTACCAGAAGGATCAATGCCAAAAGTATCATGGGCATGATGTCCTTAGGGATCGCCATGGGCGATGCCATCGTCGTCGAAGCTGAAGGCGAGGATGAAGAGGCTGCGGCAGCGGCTATGAAAGAAATCCTTGAGGGTAAAAATGGATCTGTTTGATTTTATGCAGGAGACTTCTTCAAAAAAGGAGTCTCCTCTTGCGTCCAGGCTAAGGCCGAAGACGCTGGATGAGATCGTGGGACAAAAGCACATCTTATCGAAAAACAGTCTTCTCTACCGGGCCATCCGGGCAGATAAACTTTCCTCTGTGATCTTTTACGGACCTCCGGGGACAGGGAAGACCACCATAGCGAAGGTGATCGCGAATACGACCCGGGCTGAGTTCATGCAGCTGAACGCCACCATGTCCGGCAAAAAGGACATGGAAGAGGCAGTGGAAAAGGCAAAGAATAATCTCAGGGTGTATGGACGAAGGACCATCCTGTTTATCGATGAGATCCACCGCTTTAATAAAGCCCAGCAGGATTACCTGCTTCCCTTTGTGGAAGACGGGACCGTGATCCTGATAGGCGCTACCACGGAAAATCCTTATTTTGAAGTGAACCGGGCACTTTTGTCCCGGTCTGTGATCTTTGAATTAAAGCCGCTTACAGAGGAGGATATCCTGACGCTGATCCACCGGGCCGTCTCTGATGAGGAGAACGGTATGGGGGCTTATCAGGCCGTCATCGATGACGACGCAGCCGCATTTATCGCTTCCGTATCCGACGGAGATGCCAGGGCTGCCTTAAATGCCATAGAACTGGCAGTCATCACCACCGACAGGAAAGAAGACGGGCTGATCCACATTGACCTGGAAACGGCGCAGGAATGCATCCAGAAACGGGTGCTGCGCTATGATAAAGACGGGGACCAGCATTACGATACCATCTCGGCTTTTATCAAATCCATGAGGGGATCTGACCCGGATGCGGCAGTCTATTATCTGTCCCGGATGCTTTCAGCGGGAGAAGATGTGAAATTCATAGCCCGGCGCATCATGATCTGCGCATCGGAGGATGTGGGCAATGCAGATCCCATGGCCCTTTGTGTGGC
>CACZSO010000119.1 GCA_902783795.1 uncultured Eubacteriales bacterium | reverse complement strand
TTTTCCACCCAGGCCCCGGTATCATCAGGATCTGTACCGTTATGAACGATCGTCTGATTCTCAGTCCCCGGGTAAAATTTGATGGACTGACTGGCCTCATCAAACTGTATCTGGTCATTTCCGTAGGTTTCTTTCCACAAACTGACCATCCGCCGGTTCACCTCTCCCGTACTGATGTTGACGCCGGAAAGCAGCCGTTCAAATACCTTTTTCTGTGTTTCCTTATCATCTATCTGATAGAGGATATTCTCCTCCCGCTCTTCCCAGACGGACATCGTTTTACAACTGTCAGGAAAACCGTAGGTCCGGAAAGTTTCCTCCAGGGTACCGCCTTCCGTCAGATGGACAGAATACCCATAGGCACAATAAAGTTTCAGGCTGCCGTTGTTATCCAGCACACAGAAATTCTTTCTGCCGGGGGTCCGGCTGCACTGGTAGACGGACTGTCCTGCCACCTGCTTGTCATCCGCCTCTTTGACCTTTCCCATGGCTTCTCCCACATCGTCCTGGGTGGGAGAAAACCAGATGCCTCCGTTGTTGTCCACAGTATACGGAAAGTCATAGCGGATAAGGTCATCCACATGAGCCGGATAATAGTAGATGCCTGGAAAAGCATCCAGTATGATCCATTCACTGCCGGCATTCATCTGATTGCCGCCGGGCGGGGTAATCGCAGGCTGCTGTCCGTGGTTTTTCGGCAGGAAATAAACGGCTGCGGCCAGGAGCAGGATGGCTGCAGCGCTGCAGCAGACAGCCCATATCGTTCTTCTCCGGTTTCCCGGATTTTTGAAATTCTTCTGGATATTCCTATTTTCCTCCAGGGAGTGGGATGTCTGACTCTGAAGTATCCTTTCTTCTGTATGGCTGAGCATGGTTTCATCCAGATTTTCCATGGCTTCCAGAATATCGTCTGCCTTCATAGATAATAGCCCTCCTTTTCAAGATATGCTTTCAGCTTCCGGCGGATCTGGAACAGCCGGTTTTTTGCCTGAGCCTCTGTCATATGTAAAGCAGATGCGGCCTCTTTCAGAGTTTCAAAGAAATAATACCGGCTGATAAACAGATCTCTGTTTTTAACGGAAAGCGTGTTCAGAAAAGCCTGTATGGATTCTGTCAGCAGCTTGAATTCCACCACTTCCTCGGGACGGGTTCCTCCGGGAAGGGTTTCTTCTATTTCTGACAGACATATGGTATATTCTGACGTTTTTCTTTTCAGGCTGGAGCGTTTTCTCACTTTGTCGATCGAGATGCGCCGTACCAGCCTGGCAAGGAACAGGGAAAGCTTTTCAGGCTTTATTTCTGGTACTGAATGCCATGCCGCCAGGTAGGTATCATTGACAGCTTCCCGGGCATCCTCCGCATCTGTCAGGATACGTTCTGCAATGGCCGTGAGATACCGGCCATATTCCTTTTCCGCCGCGCGTACGGCATCTTCGTTTTGATCACAAAACAAAGCTACGATTTCGGAATCGCTCATCTGATCTCCTCCTTTCCTGATGTAATTCAGGCGCCTCTGCCCTATTACTCGTAAACCACGGCTCAAGGTTAGATAGGATTAAATTATTTTTCGGATTTTCGGATACTTTTCTGCATCTTTTTTAGGGCAATCATCCTGAGGCTGCCTCATCCGTATGTTAAGTCGATGTCTGTAAGATAGTAGAACTTTTTTATCCGTTTTTTTCCGGAAAGACAGTGATGCCGGATGATATATCCGGGTCTTAAAAACAGGCCGGAGGCGGCCTGTTAACCGGGCCGCCTCCATCAGCATTCTATATAAGCTACAGCATAAACATTATTCCATGGTGAACAGGTAGTCTTTGATCAAAGTCAGGTAAGTATCTGCTTTCATGAGCATACCAACTTCCCCGAGACTTCTGGGAAACATGTCCTGATAGGTGAAAAAGGGGAGCAGACCGCTTCTCACAGACACATAGTCTTTTAATATCCTTTTTGTATCTTCATAACCCGGACAATAAGCTGTATCGGTACTTAAGAAGTGATCCTGATCTATAAATACCAGAAGTTTCGTCCCCACGTCGAAGGGCTTCATTTCAAAATACCGCTCATAGTATTTATTTGTCACGACACCATGGATCTGCCGGAATACTGTTTCTTTTGGCTCTTTATCTGTCAACTGTAATAAAACCTTTATTTTGTACTCATAAACAGTATAATAACCAGCATTTTTACTTTCTTCAGGATCAGTTATTTCTATGTCTTTATCCTCAACAGCCAGTATTTCTCCATAAAGGATATCAGATACTCGTGTTCTTTCCTCTGCTCTATAGAAAAGATCTGACAGGTTTGAATAAGCAAAATCCACGCTGACATCCAATACAGGTACGCTTCCTCTGTGAGATCGCGGATAACTGCTCTCTTCCTGATCAGTATAATTCTCATTGCTTCCACATGCAATACATAGAAGCAATCCTGATAAAACCAATAAAAAAACAAGTTTCTCTCTCATATCAGTTACCCGAGTAATAAACCAGACGATATGATGAAATATCGTAATATGTATGAATGACCTCCTCTTCATCTGCTGATATAACACCGCCAGGGTATCGTAAACACCAGTTTATGTATTTGCCGCACCTGCCTTCGGTCTTGTCCAGGACACAAAGTCGCATTCCCGGTTTTCACACCCGTAGAATCTCCGGCCTTTCTTTGTCCTGAGGATCAGGATCTGTGAACCGCACTTGGGGCATTTCACACCGGCTTTTTCCACGTAGGGCTTTGTATTCCGGCATTCCGGAAAGCCTGGACACGCCAGGAATTTCCCATGGGGTCCGAACTTGATGACCATGTTCCGGCCGCATTTGTCGCAGATCACATCGGAGACTTCGTCCTGTACCTTCACCTTTGTAAGCTCCGCTTCTGCCTTCTTCACTTCCTTTTCAAAATTCGGGTAGAAATCCCGCATGACCTGGTGCCAGTCTTCCTTGCCTTCCGCTACATCGTCCAGCTTTTCTTCCATGGCGGCAGTGAATTTCACATCCACGATATCCGGGAAGGAAGTCTCCAGGAGATTATTCACCACTTCACCAAGTTCCGTGGTAAAGATCTGCCGGCCTTCTTTCGTGATATAATGGCGGGCCAGGATATTAGAAATGGTGGGCGCATAGGTGGAAGGTCTTCCCAGGCCGTTTTCTTCCATGGCCCGGACCAGGGTGCTTTCCGTATAGTGGGGCGGCGGCGCTGTAAAGTGCTGCTCTTTCTCCGGGGCGGCCAGGTCCAGTTCATCTTTTTCAGAAAGCTTTAACAGGTTCTTTTCCCCGCTGACCTTCTCTTCTTCCGTATCATAGACACTTAAATAACCGGCAAATTTCAGATGAGACGATGCCGCGGCAAAGGTATGGGTCCCGCAGGAGAATCTGGCGTTTACCGTATCGTAGACCGCCGCTTTCATCCGGGAGGCTACAAAACGCTTCCAGATCAACTGGTACAGCCGGTAGAGATCCCGGGACAGATCTTCTTTCACGCTCTCCGGCGTCAATGTCACATCTGTAGGCCGGATAGCTTCATGGGCATCCTGGGCATTCTGATTTTCTTTTGTCTTCTTCCCGCCCACAAACTCGCGGCCGTAATTCTCTGCGATAAAAGCCTTGCAGGAAGCATCGGCTTCATCCGAGATCCGGGTGGAGTCTGTTCTTAAATAGGTGATCAGTCCGATAGTCCCGCGCCCCGTGACTCTGACGCCCTCATATAATTCCTGCGCCAGACGCATGGTCTTCGAGGTGGAGAAATTCAGGCGGTTTGCGGCGTCCTGCTGCAGGGTGGAGGTAGTAAACGGGTAAGGCGAGAAACGGGTCTTTTCCGTGCTTTTAAGCTCTTCTAAGACAAATTTCCTGCCCTGGATATCCTGCTCTATCTTTTCTGTCTGCTCAGCGCTGGTCAGTTCTTTCTTACGGCCGTTCTCACCATAGTATTCAGCGGTCACATTGACATTGTCCTTCTGAAGCTTTACAGACAGGGTCCAATATTCCTCCGGGACGAAAGAAGCGATCTCCTTCTCCCTTTCGCACACCATACTTAAAACGGCAGACTGTACCCGGCCGGCGGACAGTTTTCCTTTTACTTTTTTCCAAAGCACAGGGCTTAATTCATAACCCACCACCCGGTCCAGGACCCGGCGGGCCTGCTGGGCATTCACCAGATCCATACTGATACCGCCCGGCTTCTTCAGAGCTTCCTTTACCGCGTTTTTCGTGATCTCATTAAAGGTAATGCGGTAGACCTTTTTCCCGGAAAGATCAAAGCCCTCGCTGATATGCCAGGAAATGGCTTCCCCTTCCCGGTCCGGGTCAGTGGCCAGATACACGATATCCGCCTTCTTCACGGCTTTGCGCATGGCCTGGATAACATCGGATTTTCCGCGGATAGTGATGTATTTGGGTTCAAAATCATGATCCACATCCACGCCCAGGGTGCTTTTCGGCAGGTCGCGGATATGGCCCTGGGAGGCGATCACATCGTAGCCGCTTCCCAGGAATTTCTTTATGGTATGCACCTTTGCGGGTGACTCCACAATGATCAGTTTTTCAGGCATAGAACTATTCTTCCTTCAGATTTTCTTCTTTTACGGCGGTCTTCTCTTCTTCCTGGGGACGGCCGGCTTTCAGCATGACCACATACCGGGCGCCGTAAAGAATAAAACATAACAGCATCATGGCACAACAGGCCAGGATCAGACCATCCGAGACCACGGAAGGGATATTGACCCACAGAAGATGCAGCAGCATGGTTATATAGATAAGGACCGTAGCGGCCTTTCCATACCAGGCCGCCCCTTTCACCTGACCGGTCTTTTTGATAGTGACCAGGCCCAGGATCCCCGTTGTGATCTCCTTGATAAAGATCAGTACGGCGGGATATATCATATTCGGAAAGCGCGTCAAAAGACACAGCATCAGGGAAAACTGCGTCAGTTTATCCGCGATAGGATCCAGCGCCTTTCCCACATCCGTAATCATATTGAAGCGGCGGGCAATGTACCCGTCAGCCACGTCCGTAATGGCGGAAAGCACCACCAGCACGGCTGTCAGCATATAATCCTGCCGGCCGATATAGGTATACACATAGATGGGCACCAGGGCGATCCGGAGCATGGACAGAAGGTTGGGGATCGTAAAGATCTCTCCCCGGGTGTCCCGGAGCAGTTCTTTCTCATCCCCTTCGCTGCCCAGGGTATCCTTTATGACCTGGCCGACTTTTGTGTCCTGTATCTTATCAAGGCTGTTTTTGAATTCGTTGTCTTGTGATTTCATAAGCAAGTACCCCCGCTGCCACTGATGCATTCAACGAGTCGATGTCTCCTTTCATGGGAATAGCCGCCGTAAAATCGCAGGCATCTTTTACCAGCCGCGAAACACCTTCCCCCTCTGCCCCGATCACCAGACCTATGGGTCCGGAAAGATCCAGGTCATACATCAGGCTTCCGCCCATGTCCGCACAGACGAACCACAGGCCTCTTTTTTTCAATTCCTCTATAGTGCGCACCATATTGGTGACTCTGACCACAGGTGTGTACCAGACAGCGCCTGCCGATGTTTTTACCACTGTTTCCGTAAGACCGGCACTCCGGTCTTTCAGGATGATGACGCCGTGGGCTCCGGAAAGATTCGCTGTCCTTATGATAGCCCCCAGGTTATGTGGATCCTGGATGCCGTCCAAAAGAAACAGGAAGCAAGCTTCGTTCCTTTCCTCCGCTATTTTAAGACAATCCTCCAGTTCTGCATAAGTCACGGCAGAAAGCCGCATGACGCATCCCTGGTGGTTTTTGCTTCCGGCGAGTTTCTCCAGCCGTTCTTTTGAAACAAATTCTGGACGGATCCCCGCCTTTTCCGCTTCCTTCTGCACCGTAAGCAGCGGGCCGTTCTTTACATTTTCCTGCAAGTACAGCTTCTCTGCCGACTGTCCGGAGCGGAAGGCTTCGATACAGGCATTTCTGCCGTAGATGATCAATGGTTCAGTCTTTTCCAAGAGCTTCCCATCCCTTTCTAATCAATGTGAGCATCCGGTCGTACTCTCCCATAAGATACAGATAACCGATCACCGCTTCTAAGGCTGTGGCCTGATGATAATCCGCCAGGGAGGCATTTTTCGCCTTCGTATACACCTCTGCATTCCTGGCGCGCCGGGCCACTTCTGCTTCTTTCTCGGTAAAGTCCGGCAGAAGAAGTTTATACATTTCTGCCTGAAAGACTGCATTCGCCCTCCCGGAGCATTCCCGGTGCAGCACGTTCACCGGCCGGCTGCCCTTTTTCAAAGCCTCTGTCCGGTTTACGGTCTCATAGACGGAATCGCCTATATAAGCCAGATCCAGCGGGGCTAACAGGAAAGGATCTACTGGATTTCCCACAGAGTCCCCTCTCTGGTATCTTTAAGTACGATACCTTTTTCCAGCAGTTCGTTCCTGATCCGGTCCGCTTCTGCAAAGTTCTTTTCTTTCTTCGCAGCAGCCCTGAGGGCGATCTGCTCTTTGATATAAGCTTCCAGGTCTTCGTCCACGGCTTTTTCTTCTTCCGGGTCTTCCTTCAGAAGATCCAGTCCCAGCACGTAATCGAAATGGATCAAAAGCTCCTTCTTAGTGGCCGGGTCGATCTCACTTTTTAAAACATCGTATAAGACCGTCAGGGCCATGGAAGTATTCAGGTCATTGCCTAAGGCATCTGTGAAAGCCTGGTTAAACTCCGCGAAGTCATCGTCATTTTCTGTATACTTATCCGCGTCTTTAACGGCTTCCTGGCAGCGTTTTTTCAGTTTCTTATAAGCCTGGGCCGCATTATCCAGGGCTTCAAAGGAGAATTCCAGAGGTTTTCTGTAGTGAGAATTCAGGCAGAAGAACCGGTAGGACAGCGGGTCATAACCCTTCTCCTCTAAAACAGAAACCGTCAGGATATTGCCCTTGGATTTAGACATCTTGCCGCTGCGGTCATTCAGATGATTCACATGGAACCAGTAATTGCACCATTTATGGCCCAGATACGCCTCCGACTGGGCGATCTCGTTCGTGTGGTGGGGGAAGATATTATCTACACCGCCGCAGTGAATGTCCATATATTCTCCCAGATGCTTCATGGAGATGCAGGAGCATTCGATATGCCAGCCCGGATAGCCCACGCCCCAGGGAGACTCCCACTTCAAAGCCTGGTCTTCAAACTTGGACTTGGTAAACCACAACACAAAGTCATTCTTATTCTTTTTATTCGTATCCTCTTCCACATCGTCCCGGACACCTACCATCAGATCCTCATCCGACTGGTTTCCGAAGACATAATAGGTATCCAGTTTCGAGGTGTCAAAGTAGATGTTCTCACCGGCCTTATAAGCATAGCCCTTTTCCAAAAGCACCCCGATCATATGGATGAATTCATCGATACAGTTGGTGGCAGGCTCTACCACATCCGGCCGCTTGATGTTCAGCTTATCACAGTCAGAGAAGAAGGCCTTCGTATAGAAATCCGCGATCTCCATCACGGTCTTATGCTCCCGCTTCGCGCCGGAGAGCATCTTATCCTCACCGGTATCCGCATCGGATGACAGATGGCCCACATCCGTGATGTTCATGACCCGTTTCACATCCAGGCCACTATAGCGCAGCATTTTCTCCAGCACATCCTCACAGATGTAGGAACGCAGGTTCCCGATATGGGCATAATGATACACTGTGGGGCCGCAGGTGTACATGTTCACCTTTCCCGGCTCATTAGGCTTAAAGGGTTCTACGGTTCTGGTCAATGTGTTGTATAAACTGATCATTTCTTCTTCTCCTCTATCAGGCAGACAGCCTGTACTGCGATCCCTTCCATGGCGCCGGTAAAGCCCAGCCCCTCTTCGGTGGTGGCCTTTACGCTGACTGCGTTAACCGGAAGGTGTAAAGTATTTGCTATATTCTCCGCCATCTTCGGGCGGTAATCCTTTAATTTAGGTTTCTGACAGATGATGGTCGCGTCAATGTTTTCGACCCGGTATCCGTTCTCCTCCAGGATCTCCCCCACCCTCTTAAGGAGGATCAGGGACGATATCCCCTCATAGGCAGGGTCATTATCCGGGAAGTGCTGACCGATATCTCCTAACGCTGCCGCGCCTAAGAGCGCATCCATGACCGCATGGGTCAGTACATCGGCGTCTGAATGGCCCAGAAGGCCCAGTTCAAAAGGAATCCGGACCCCGCCAAGGATCAGGTCCCTGTCTTTCACATATCTGTGTACATCATACCCGGTTCCGACTCTCATGGCCATTTTCCTCTGTTATCATCTTTGAGATTTCTGTCGTTTTCCTTAAGGCAGGGCTTCTTTTAAGTCCCTGAAAAAGAACTATAGCAGAAAAAGCCAGGCTTTGCAAGGGGGGTAAGCGGATTCTTTTATCCCAACACAATGTCTTTTAAAATCTCTCCTGCCATGATAAGCCCCATGACGGAAGGTACAAAGGGCACCGAAGCCGGGGTCCGCGGATCCACGCCTTCCTTCACCTCTTCTTTTGAAAAGACGCATTTTACATCCTTCAAGCGCCGTTCTTTAAACTCCCTCCGGATCCTCCTGGCCAGAGGACAGACCGATGTTTTCGAGATCCTGGAGACCTCCAGCTTCGTGGGATCCAGCTTATTTCCGGCTCCCATGGCCATGATGAGCCTCACCCCGGCCTTCTCGCAGGCCTCCGCCAGAAGAAGCTTCGCGGGAACATCGTCGATGCAGTCCGCCACATAAGTATATTCACTTAAGGGGAAGCGGCTGATGGTTTCGCTGTCCAGCTTAAAAGGGTAGGTGCGGATACAGGCATCCGGATGAATATTCGCCGCCCGCTCCTTAAACACTTCCGTCTTCAGCCTTCCCACCGTATCCTGATATGCCACCAGCTGCCGGTTCAGGTTCGTGATATCCACCGCATCACTGTCGCAGATATCCAGCGCGCCTACGCCGGCACGGACCAGGGCTTCCGCACAGAAGGATCCCACGCCGCCTAAACCGAACACCGCTACACGGCTGTTCTTAAGTTTTCTAAGTCCCTCTTCTTTAAAAAGAGGCAGTTCCCGAAGAAACTGCCTGCCGATCTTATCATTCATATCCATCTTCTTTCCTTTTCTGATCATCACCAGACGGGTTTACTTTATCATAATTTATACTATAACGCAAGTCGGAAAGGAAGAACGGAATTTCTTTTTCAATTCAGACGTTTCCCTGTCCTGATAAAGCCGATCAGCGCCTCCATCTCATCAAATTCATCATAATCTCCCATGATCCCTTCCCGATGATAGACGATACCGGCCTGTTCATTTCGCTCCAGGCAGTCCAGCAGTTCCTCCACCCCGTATCTGCGGGCAAATTCCGCAAAAGCCCGGGCTTTGATCTTATCACTATACAGACCCTTACGGCATGTATCCGGTTGACACTCATAGCAGCCGGCCAGCCCTTTTGCGATCACACATTTCCTGTTCTCACACCACTCGGCATCTTTACACCAGGACAGTTCCAGAAAACCATCCCGTCTGCATCCTTTGCATTCCACATTTTCAGAACATAAACAGCATGCCAGGCCGCAGCGCGCGATCCCAAGTTCTCTTTTCATAAAAAATCTCCTCTTTTTACACCTTATTTGTCAGTTACCCTTTTTTCATTATTGAACATCAGGGTAAAATACAGGCCTGCCGCGATAACGATGCAGACAGCCGCGTCATGGCAGATGGCCGGGAACCCCAGACTCTGGGCCGTGACGCCCCAGATGGCGGCACCTATTTTACGATATCTCGCCTTTTTTTTGCTGTTCCGCTGCTTTAGCAGCCCGGGTCACAGCCAATGTTCTTTTGATGGTGATCACCATATAGGTCACGCCGAAGATCACCAGCACTACCGTAAGAA
>CACZSO010000118.1 GCA_902783795.1 uncultured Eubacteriales bacterium | reverse complement strand
GGTATGGATGCTAAAATAATTCAGTGAGGAATGATCATGGCCAAATGGATCTGGTATTACGGTGATTTTGAATTATATCACCACCGG
This sequence comes from uncultured Eubacteriales bacterium, assembly GCA_902783795.1. Classification (GTDB taxonomy): domain Bacteria; phylum Bacillota; class Clostridia; order Lachnospirales; family Lachnospiraceae; genus UBA1267. The sequence goes on along the minus strand of CACZSO010000118.1, from coordinate 23,446 downwards.
GAGCTTTCTCTGTCCCGCGTAGAACGAGGCAAGGGAATGCCTCCTTTCTGGAAAATATATGACTGCCACCGGAATGCGGAATTTGGAAAAACAGTAGAGATCATGAAACCGGAGCGCCTCCGGACAGTTTTTGACGGTATCGGTTATCTGACACTGGACGGTGAGCGGATGCGCTGTGATAAGGAGGTTACGATCCCTGCCGGACAGCACAGTCTGATCTTTTCTGTGGCAAACGCTGCCGGTATCCCGGCCGTCTGGGCTCAAGGCGAGACTTTCGGAACCGATGAGACTTGGCTTTGCGGAGAAGGGATCCGCAGTGCCGGAAATTTAAGTAAATTTGATACAAATGCGGGAGCCTGGGATCTTTGTGATCCGGAAGAACGTCCCAGTGATTATCAGCTTCCGGCGGAGCCTGTTGAGATCAAGTCTGTCACACCGGTGGAAGGTGGTGAACTCATTGATTTCGGCAAAGAGGTCTACGCCAGGCTCACACTGGAAGGCGCTGATCCCGGCGTGCCATTGACGCTTGTCTATGGGGAAAGCATACCGGAGGCCATGAGTGAGGAACATGCAGTGCGCAGCATAAAGATCACTCCGGAAAGCGGCAATGTTGAACTGAAGGGTGCTGCCTGCCGGTATGTCCGCGTTCTGGGAGAGCAGCTGCCGGAAAAGATCACGGCAGTCTGTGAACTGCTTCCTTTGGAAAAACGCGGCAGCTTTTCTTCGGAGGATCCGCAGCTTACGAAGATCTGGAACACCTGCGAATATACACTGCATCTGAACAGCCGTCTTTTTTACCTGGATGGTATCAAACGGGACGGCTGGGTGTGGAGCGGCGATGCGTATCAGAGCTATCTGCTGAATTATTACTGTCACTTTGACAAAGACATTATCAAACGCACCACATTGGCACTTAGAGGCGGCGACCCTATCGCCTGCCATATCAATACGATCTTAGATTACAGCTTTTTCTGGTTCATGGGGCTGAGAGACTATCTTGGCTATACCGGTGACCGGTCTTTTATTTGTGAGGTCTATGACCGGGCTAAGACTCTGATGGAATATTGTATGCTGCGGGAAGGCCCGGAGGGCCTGGTGCAGGGATTGGACTATGACTGGACCTTTATCGACTGGGCAGATATGCGAAAAGACGGGGCACTGTGTGCAGAACAGATGCTGTATTGTGCGGCCTTGGAAAGTATGGGTCTTTGTGCGGAAGTGGCCGGCCATCATGAAGAGGCAGTGCAGTATGCAGAAAAAGCCGCGGCACTCCGGAAGAAGATCACAGAGCTTTACTGGGACGAAGAAGCGGGAGCCTATCTTACAACCGTCGTGAAGGGTGAGCCGGTTAAGGAAGTACGGAGACATCAGAACATTTTAGCGGTCCTTCTGGGGTTTGCAGCGGAAGACCGCGGGAAACGTATCCTCGCCAATGTGCTGGAAAATGAGGATATTCCGCCTATCACGACCCCTTATTTCAAACTTTATGAAATGGAGGCTCTCTGCCGGCTGGGCCGTACTGAGGAAATGATCAGCTGGGTACAGGCTTATTGGGGCGGCATGCTTGACCTGGGTGCCACCACCTTCTGGGAGGAATTCGACCCTCGGATGAGCGGGGACGAGCATCTAGCTATGTACGGCGAGCCCTATGATAAGAGCCTCTGCCACGCCTGGGCTGCCGGCCCTATTTATCTCTTCGGCCGATATCTGCTGGGAGCAGCTCCCACAGGAGAGGGCTACAGTACCTTTGAAGTACAGCCGGCTTTGAATGCGGGTGATTTTGCCGGGGTCGTACCCACACCCCGGGGCGATATCAAGGTAGAAGTAAAAGAAGGACGGTGCATCGTCCGGACATCATTAAGCGGCGGTGTATTTATAAGAGGAGAGGAAAGGTATCCAATTATTCCCGACACAGAAAACAGGTTTTGACTCATCAGCAAAAATGTTTGTACAGGAGGAGATAGGTATAAATGAATAAAGTGAAATGGAACAAAGGCTGGAAGGTGTGGCCTGATAAGAATGCGTTTAATCTGGTATTTGCTGTTCCTCAGGATGCCCTTACCGTAGATCTGCCCTATGATGCAGCGTTTTACACGAAACAGGATCCGAACTGTCCTTCTGCCGGTTCCACGGGTTTTGTAAACGGCGGGGTCTTCAACTATTACAAAGAACTTACTCTTTCTAAGGAGGAGTCGGGGAAGACCCTGCTGCTGGAGTTGGAGGGTGCCATGGATAGATCTTTTGTCTATGTTAACGGCTCCATGGCCGGCTCCTGTGCCTATGGTTATACGGATCATTTTGTGGATATGACGCCTTATCTGGTAGAGGGTGTCAACCGCATCTTAGTCGTCACTGATACCCAGGACCGCAGCAGCCGTTATTATGCGGGCGGCGGTATTTACCGGGATGTGTGGCTTCTTTCCGGCGGGGACGAGTATATAGCACCGGAAAGTCTGCATTTCCGTACACTTACGATTGATGAAGACAGCGCAGTGGCAGAGATCAGCGCAGACATCATCAATACCCGGGCTTTGGCTAAGGATGTCAATGTACTGTTTGAACTGTTTGAGGCTGACGGGGCGCTGAAGGCAGCAGAGCATTATCCGGTGCTGCTGCATGGCAGTGAGACCACATCTGTCCGTAAGTCTTTTATTATAGGGGATGCCCGGCTTTGGAGCGAGGAGGATCCCTGGCTTTACACCTGCCGTCTCTCTTTATGGGAAGGGACCACGTTCCTGGACAGTGAGTCAGCTGAGACGGGCATTCGTACCCTGACAGCAGATGCCAGACATGGCCTGCGTGTAAACGGGAAGACTGTAAAATTAAGAGGCGCCTGCATTCACCATGACCAGGGTCTGTTGGGAGCGGCCGCCACTTATGACTATGAATACCGGCGGGTGAAACGTCTGAAGGCGGCAGGGTTTAATGCCGTGCGTTCTGCCCATAATCCTGCCAGCAAGGCCTTGCTTAGTGCGTGCGACCGTTTGGGGGTCTTTGTGATGGATGAGGCCTTCGATATGTGGGAAAAGATGAAGAACTATGCCGACTACGCCCTCTTTTTTGAGAAGGATTGGGAGATGGTGGTCCGGGCTATGGTCCGGGTGGATAAGAACCACCCCAGCGTGGTGCTGTATTCCACCGGCAATGAGATCAGCGAGATCGGTACGGAGCGCGGGTACGCGGTCAGCCGGAAGATGTGTGCGCTGTTCCATGAACTTGATCCGGACCGTTTTACTACAAATGGCATCAACGGAGCTTTCGCCGCAGGGAACGGACTGATCGAGATAGCATCGTCCCTTACCGGCCGGGATAAGAGCGAGTTCGCCGATGGGGATATCAACAAATTCATGGGACTGGTAGCCACGGCCATGGATAAGATCGTGCAGCACCCGGTGGTGGGCGATATATTGGAGCGCATGGATTCCACCAATGATATCATGGGCTATAATTATATGACTTCACGGTATCTTATGGATCATGAACGTTATCCTCAGCGGATCATGGTCGGTACGGAAACTTATCCAAAACAGATCGCTGAAAACTGGGCGGTCATCATGAACTGCCCGGCGGCGGTGGGTGACTTTACTTGGACCGGCTGGGATTACATGGGGGAGACCGGCGGAGCAGAGAATTTCCCGAAGCTGGTATCTGAAGGCGGCGATGTAGATTTTATCGGGGTGCGCCGTCCCATGAGTTACTACCGGGCATTAGTGTTCGGGCTGACGGAACAGCCGCGGATCAATGTGCGTCCGCCGGAATGTTTTAACAGACCCCGCCAGTTCGGCCCCTGGAAGTTTACAGATGGCATCCGCTCCTGGACTTTCCCGGAGAATGTGGGAGACATGGTCACTGTGGAAGTGTACGCTAACGGCGATGAGACAGAGCTTTTCCTGAATGATGTGTCTCTGGGCAGAAAGCTGAACGGTGACCCGGAGGGCTGCTATGTGTCCTTTGACCTGCCTTACAGACCAGGTACGCTTAAAGCGGTCTCCTATCGGGAAGGAAAGATCATCGGCGAAGACGTCCTGCAAACGGCGTCGGCCTATCATCTCACCTGTGAAGTGGAAGATTACCGCTTCCTTGCTGAGAGCGCCGGCCTGGTCTTCCTGAATATCAGCGTAGAGGATGAGTTCGGCGAACGGGCTGTCCAGTCAGAAGCGGAGTTTTCACTTATGATAGACGGCGATGCAGAACTCCTGGCCTTCGGCAGTATCGCCGATGTGCATGACCGGGGTTTTGTTAAAAAAGCAGCAAAAGCCGGAGAAGGCGGAGCATTGGCTGTCCTGCGGCCAAGAGGAGCCTTAAAGGTCACGGTTTTGGCAGAAGGCATGGAACCGGTAAGTGTCAGTTTACTCCGGCCGGCGGAGAGGATATGAGACTTCTTTTTACATTAGATAACAAAGATTATGAGACCTGTACACGCACGTTCGTGCGGAATTCTGCCAGAAGCATCATCATCGGCAACGGGCGGATCGCTATGGTACATAGTCTGAAGTATGATTATTATAAATTCCCCGGCGGCGGGATCGAAGAGGGGGAAACAGCGGAAAATGCCCTGATAAGAGAAACACAGGAAGAGGCGGGGCTTTTGATCATCCCGGAGTCTGTAAGAGCTTACGGATATGTACACCGCGTACAGAAAAGCACTGTAGACGAAAATGAATGTTTCATTCAGGATAATTTTTATTATCTTTGCGCGGTAAAAGAAGAAACTGCTTCCCAGAAACTGGATGACTACGAATCAGAGGAACGCTTTACCCTGGAGTATGTAGATCCTGAGACGGCTATCGATGCGAATCGATACAAAGACCATGGTCCGAAAGACCGGCTGATGCTGGAACGGGAGGCCAGAGTACTGGAATGCCTGATCAAAGAAGGGCTGTTCAATTGAAATAACTGAAATTTTACGGAGAGATCATATGCTGATCAAACATGGAGATCTTACGATCCGCAATGCAGCGGAGGAAGACTGTGAGCAGCTGGCGGCCTGGTGGAATGACGGGGCTGTCATGGCTCATGCCGGTTTTCCCAATGGGCTGCGAACGAATCCGGAAGCTATACAAAGACTGATCGCTTCTGACAGTGACGAGACCACCCGGCGGCTGATCATCGAATACCGGCAGCAGTCCATCGGGGAGATGAGTTACCGAAATAAAGGTGAGGGCATTGCAGAGATCGGCATCAAGATATGCAATGCGGATTATCAGGAAAAAGGACTGGGCAGAGTGATCCTAAGCATGCTGATCCATGAATTGTTTCAGAAGGGTTATCAGAAGATCATTCTGGATACGAACCTGAATAATAAAAGAGCCCAGCATGTGTACGAAAAGCTGGGATTTACAAAACTCAGGGTCAATATCAATTCCTGGAAGGATCAGCTGGGCAGGCCCCAGTCTTCCGTGGATTATGAATTAGTGCCGGAGGACTTTGTGGATTTTTCAGCAGAATAAAACGTGCTTAAAAAAGTGTGGGTCTGAAAGGATCAGAGCCTGGTTTTTGATCTGTCTTAATGGAGGAGAGCATGGAGCTAAGGGTAATGACCATCCAGGATAAAGAAATCATCAAAGCATTGTTTTCTGACGTGTTTACGAATGAACCCTGGAACGATGACTGGAGTGACCAGGCGCAGCTGGATGCTTATATTACGGACCTTACCGGGCAGAGTTATTCCCTGACTTTTGGCTTTTTCGAGGGAGAACGGCTGGTGGCGGTTTCCATGGGGCATGTGAAACATTGGTATACAGGAACAGAGTATATCGTGGAAGAATTTTGTGTAGACCGGACCATGCAGGGACAGGGGATCGGCAGTGCTTTTTTGAAGGAGATAGAAACGTATCTGGCAGGAAAAGGGATCACACACTTCTTTTTACAGACAGAGGACACAGTACCGGCCTATTCCTTTTACCTGAAAAACGGTTTTCAGGAAATGATCGGGCATGTGTCGTTTTCAAAGAAGATCGAAGCATAAAAATATTATGGATAAGGAGCAGAGGACATGAGATTAAGGCCTTATGTAAACGAGACAGATTTTGAGATCCTGAAAAACTGGATCTCAGATGAGCGCTCCCATGTTCTTTGGTGTGCCAATCGTTTTAACTATCCTCTGGAATCAGCCAATGTAGAGACAGAGCTTGCTTTTTTGGCAGAAAATAACGGTGAGACGCCTTTCGCCGCGGTTTCAGATGAGGGAACCATGGTAGGATTTTTCAGTTATTCTCCAAGTTCAGAAATGAATACAGGGTATCTTAAATTTGTGATCGTAGCCCCTGAAGAACGGGGGAAAGGTACCGCCGGAGAAATGCTGGATCTTGCTGTTCAATATGCTTTCGAGACGGCGAAAGCGGATTCGGTCCAGCTTAGTGTATTTACAGAAAATCCCAGAGCCAGAAGATGCTACGAAAAAACAGGGTTTCAGGAAATAAAAACAGATAAAGATGCCTTTGCCTATCAGGATGAATTATGGGGCAGGTGCAGAATGAGGATCGATAAAAGCAGCAGAAGCTGAAGAAGAGAAGCAGTTATGGAGTATTTTGATATTTGTGATGAAAACGGTCAGCCGACAGGTGAGATCATTTCAAGGGAAAAAGCACATGAAGAAGGGATCCTGCATCGTACGGCGCACACCTGGGTGATCCGGCAGAATGGTGAGAGGACAGAGATCCTGCTGCAGAAGCGAAGTGATGAAAAAGATTCATTTCCGGGACTTTATGACACTTCCTCTGCCGGCCACATCCCCGCCGGTTCAAAGCCGCTGGAATCGGCCCTTCGTGAACTTTGGGAGGAGCTGGGGATCCAGGCAGAGCCTCAGGATCTCCGGTTTGCCGGTACCTTCCGTATTCAGTATGAAAAGGAATTCCATGGAAAGATGTTCCGGGACAATGAAGCTGCGAGGGTCTATGTTTATGAGAAAACTGTGGATATAGAGCAGCTTAAACTCCAGGAAAGCGAGGTCTCTGAAGTCCGATGGTTTGACCTTTTAACGGTGGCAGAGGAGCTGGAGAAAAGACGTGATCTTTACTGCATTCCCGCAGAAGGGCTGCAGGTCCTGATGGATCACCTGAAGAAAAGAGAAAACATCGGCCGGCTGACGGAAGCGGCCATCACCTATATAAAGGCACTCTTTCTCGATAATGCCGGCGGACACGACGCAGACCATACCCTCCGGGTCTATCATAATGCCCTGCGGATAGCCGCCAATGAACCGGACTGTGATCAGTATATCACAGCATTAGCGGCTCTCCTTCATGATGCAGATGATCACAAACTTTTCGCCACAGATAATAACGCCAATACCCGGAATTTCCTGGCGGAACATCTGGTGGAACAAGAGACCGCGGACCGGATCTGTGAGGCCATTAATTCTGTTTCCTTCAGTCAGAACCGGGGACAGGCGCCGGCAACATTAGAGGGAAAGATCGTACAAGATGCTGACAGGCTGGACGCTATGGGAGCCATCGGTATAGCCCGCACCTTCGCCTACGGCGGCGAGCATGGACGGTCCTTACGGGACTCAGTACAGCATTTCTATGATAAACTGCTTCTTCTGAAAGAACTGATGAACACAGAAACCGGTACAAAAATGGCAGAAAAACGGCATGCATTTCTGGAAACATTCTTAAATGAACTGAAGGAAGAGGCGGAAGCCATATGAAGAAGCACCTGATTTGGCTGACAGTTATTCTTTTATTATGCATGCCAGATCTATACCTGTGCAAAGGATAAAGTGATTCCCCTATTTGATGATACATTGGCAGCATATGAATATAGTATAATGATACTGGAGAAGAGTCTGGTCTACAGGATCTCTACGATACTGTATGCTTCCTGAGAGCATTATATAGCCGAATATGAGCTGCGCCGGGATGGCACACTGACAGAAGCAGAGAAATTTAATTACGATAGCAAAGAGAACGACCCGGAAGCCATATCTGAAAAGCGAAGTATCCTCCTGAGTGATCTGATAAAGGAATATCAGAGTAAAGGAGTTGAACTGTCCTGGCAGAAATTGTGACAGACCGCAGAAAAAGTTATAAATGGAACACGAACCAAGTAAAGGAGATGGAACCATGGCAAGAGTACTGTTATTGAATGGAAGCCCCCACAAAAACGGATGCACTGCCACAGCATTGAATGAGATGATAAAGATCTTTGAAGCAGAAGGGATCGAGACGGAACTGATCCAGGTGGGTTCCCAGGCTATCCGCGGATGCATTGGCTGCAACCAGTGTTTTAAGTCAGGAAAATGTGTGTTTGATGACCTGGTCAATGAAGTGGCGCCGAAGTTTGAGGCAGCGGATGGCCTGGTCATCGGAAGTCCGGTGTATTACAGTTCGCCCAACGGAACTATCCTCTCTTTCCTGGACCGGCTTTTCTACAGCACTAGTTTTTCAAAACAGATGAAGGTAGGTGCTGCCCTGGTCTCCTGCCGGAGGGGCGGGAACACCGCAAGCTTCGATGTACTGAATAAGTATTTCACCATCAGCAGCATGCCGGTGGCTTCATCCAACTACTGGAACCAGGTCCACGGTTTTTCGGCTGAGGATGTGGTCAAAGACAAGGAAGGCCTGCAGACCATCAGGAACCTGGCCCGCAATATGAGCTTTATGATCAAAGCCTTTGCCATGGCAAAGAAAGAAATAGGGTATCCTGAACTGGAAACCGGCGCCTTTACCAGCTTTACTGACGGAAAATAAGGGGCAGCAGCAAACGAAGGAGTGTAGTGATGTTCAAGATCATAGATGCCCGGGAAGCGGCAAAACTCATAGAGGATAATTCGATCATCGGCCTGAATTCTTTTGCTGCCATAGCGAATCCGGAAAAACTGCATGATGCCATCACACAGCTGTACCGTGAGACCGGCCACCCGCGGGATCTGACCCTCATTTCCTCCTCCGGGTTTGGCCTGATGGATGCAGACCGGGGAGCAGAGCCGTACATCCGCGAAGGAGCGGTCAAAAAGATCATAGCCAGCCATTACGGGACCATGCCTGTGGTCAGCCGGCTGGTGCTCCAGGACCAGTTTGAGGCCTATAACCTGCCGCTGGGCCCCATGTCCCATACGATCCGCGCCCAGGCCGGCGGACATGATGGTTATTATACAAAATTAGGGCTTGGATTATTTGTGGATCCGCGGGTGGAAGGACCTGCCCTCAACAGCATCTCCCGGGATGATTCTCTCGTGCGCCTTGTTAAGATCGAAGGGGAAGAATATCTGCATTACCGCCTGCCGGCCCCGGATATCGCCCTTATTAAAGCCACCAGCGTGGACGCAAACGGCAATGTTTCCTTTGAAAATGAGTATTGCTCGATCGATGCCCTCTCCCTGGCCCAGCTGACCAGGAGGAATCATGGAAAAGTCATCGTCCAGGTAGACAGACTCCGGTCGGATTTCCGCCGGCCCCGTGATGTCATCATTCCGGCAGCTTTGGTGGATTACATCGTTGTGTATCCTCAGGACGAGAACAGTGAGGTCTTCGGCACGCTTTCCGGGGACATTCATGTACCGGCGACTCATATGGAATACTGGTACGGCCGTCTGGAAGAGGAAAATGCGAAAGTCGGGTATGAAAGAGTCGATCTTCCTTCCTCTGTCATAGGACAGCGGGCAGCGGAAGAACTTAAGCCCGGCGACATCGTCAATATAGGCATAGGCATTCCGGAAAAAGCAGCCAAGTCTGCCGCGGAAAAAGGGATCTTGCGGGAGCTGACGCTCACGGTAGAATCCGGAGGTATGGGCGGACTGCCGGCGGGAGGACGCCAGTTCGGCGCCATGATCGGAGCCGGATCTATCAGTGATATGTCCATGCAGTTTGATTTCTATGACGGCGGCGGCCTGGACCGGTGCTTCATGGGTGCCCTGGAGATGGATCGGTACGGCAATGTCAACGCCCACAGGAGCGCGGACCAATACGCCGGTGTCGGGGGATTCTGCAATATAACGTCAGCCACAAAAAACGTCATTTTCTGTCTCACCTTCAGCACAAAAGGACTGGAGATCTCACAGAAAGGCGGGCAGATCCGGATTGAAAAAGAAGGAAAGATCCCGAAGATCGTAGACAAGGTGCGCAGCATCAGCTTTTCAGGAAGGAAAGCCATAGAAAACGGACAAAACGTGCTGTATATTACAGAACGGTGTGTATTTGCGCTTCGTCCGGAAGGACTGGCACTCATAGAAGTGTACCCGGGGGTGGATAAGCAGAAAGATATTCTGGAAAAATTGCCCTTTGAAGTGGCAGACGAAACAACAGCATAGGAAAGGAGATTTGTTATGAGTTACTTAGGTGAAAAGATTCCGAAACTGGGGTTTGGCCTGATGCGCCTGCCCATGCTTGGAGACGAAGTGGACATTGAACAGGTCAAGGAAATGGTGGACTTGTTTCTGGACGCCGGCTTTACCTACTTTGATACGGCTTATGGCTATATCAACGGAAAGTCAGAACAGGCTGTCAAGACAGCATTAGTGGACCGGTATCCCCGAGAGAGCTTCCAGCTGGCCACGAAACTGCCCGCCTGGGCCGGCCCGAAGACCGCTGAGGAAGCCCAGCAGATGTTCTATACGTCACTGGAACGTACTGGTGCCGGCTATTTTGACTTCTATCTTCTGCACAATATGGGAGATACCCGGACGGAAAGTTTTGACCGGTTTGGTATCTGGGACTTCGTAAAAGCGCGGAAGGAAGAGGGCCTTATCAAGCATCTGGGCTTTTCATTCCATGATACCGCAGATAAGCTGGATGAGATCCTGAATAAGCATCCGGAAGTGGAATTTGTCCAGCTGCAGATCAACTACGCGGACTGGGAAGATCCCAAGGTCCAGTCACGTCTGTGTCATGAAACAGCCCGTAAGCATGGGAAACCCGTGATCATCATGGAACCGGTAAAGGGCGGATCCCTGGTCGATCTTCCTGATGCCGTGGCTAATGTCTTTAAGGAAGCGGATCCCGAAGCATCCCTGCCTTCCTGGGCTATCCGTTTTGCCGCTTCCGTGGAAGGCCTGATCGTAGCCTTGAGCGGCATGAGCACGGTAGATCAGATGAAGGATAACCTGAAGACCATGAAGAACTTCAAGCCCATGACGGCGGAGGAATACGCGGTCATTGACCGGGCCAGAGAAGCCATGAATGCGCTGCCCCGCATTCCCTGTACCTCCTGCCAGTATTGTGTCAAAGGCTGTCCTATGCAGATCAATATTCCTGGTGTCTTTGAGGCCATGAACAGGGTCTTCATTTTCAACCAGAAAGAAGCAGCGAAAGGCACCTACGGGTGGAACACCAGCAACGGAGGCAAGGCATCTGACTGTATCCAGTGCGGCCAATGTGAAGCCGCCTGCCCGCAGCACATCAATATTATCGAACAGCTTCAGACAGCGGCAGAGATGTTTGAATGATAAGATGTCTGTCTTAAGGCATGAAGCAAAAAAGCGTCGGGGAACACAGATCCCCGGCGCTTTTCTATTTAAAAATAGTTATCCTTTGTATGCCTGAATGCCCCTGATGAGCCGGCTGATGCCATCTTCCAGGATGGCCCTGGGACAGGCTGCGTTAAGCCGCATGAAAGCCTCTCCTCCGGAACCATATTGGCCGCCCCTGGACAGGATGAGGCCTGTCTCTTTTCGTAAGAAAGCCGTAAGCTCGGTGGTATCGTCTGTCAGGGCACTGCAGTCGATCCACTGGAGATAGGTGGCTTCAGAGTCGATGACCTTTACATCGGAAAAGGCAGCGGCTACAGCTTCCCGGACTCTTTTTTTGTTTTCACAGGTATAGGCGCGCATGGCGCCCAGCCAGGCTCCTCCCTCATTAAAGGCGGTAACAGCCGCGTCGATGGCGAAGGCGTTAGGTTCGGCAATGTCGTCAGAATTCAGGCAGCGCCACATTTTATGACGGAGGAAAGGATCCGGCGCCATCACGGCAGCCGTATGCAGGCCCGCCATATTAAAGCACTTAGTGGGCGCCAGGCAGGTGACACTGATGCGGGCACAGGTCTCAGACGCTGAAGCAAAGGGTACATAGGACGTACCCGGATCCGTAACATCACAGTGGATCTCATCCGAGATGACCTTGACACCATATTTTTCGCACAGGTCGCCTATCCTCCGGAGGGTCTCCAGATCCCAGATCTTTCCCACAGGGTTATGGGGGTTGCAGAGGAGCATCAGGGAAGTCTGCTTATCAGCGAGCTTCTGCTCCAGATCCTCCCAGTCGATGTCGTATTGACCGTTCCGGTAGACCAGCTTATTTTCCAGCACATTCCGGCCCTGGTTGCGTACGGTACTGTAAAAGATATTGTAGACCGGAGACTGGATCAGCACGTTCTCAGCCGGTGTCGTGAGTTTCCTCACGGCAGAGGAGATGGCCGGGATCACACCGGTGGTAAAGATGAGCCAGTCTTTTTCTATGGCAAAATCATGGCGGGTCTTCCACCAGTTCTGATACGCCTCATACCAGATGTCCGGGATGTCTGTATAGCCGAAGATACCGTTGTCCAGACGGCGCTGAAGAGCCTCGCGGATCTCCGGAGCCAGCTGATAATCCATATCGGCGATCCACATGGGAAGCTCGTTTTCACCTATGTCCCACTTGGAAGCATAGGTACTGCGGCGGTCTGTGATACTGTCAAAATCATATATTCTCTCAGGCATATCAGTCTCCTTTCTTAAGTTGAAGTGTAGAGCTTTCTTAACAGGGTTTTCTGCATCGGATCCTGTTAAGGTAAATATATTTTATCAAAAGGGGAGAAACCTGTCAAACTTTTGATAAAGGCCGGGAACGGATGAATCGGTATAATTAAAGACAGAAAAGGAGGGATCAGGCGGAAGAAAAACAGACTTCTTACATAAGAGATAGTTGGTTTAAAACCAGATGAGCCTGATTAAGGCATGCTGCAAGACTGCAAAGGCCCAATAGGGATATCAAACAAATGAAATCTTATATCTGGTACCCCCTGTTATAAGCTGACGAAGCCGGCGATGGATACTAAACAAGAGACAGATGGAATATAGTACCTCGGTTTCGGGCTCACGTAACATGCGAGGGCTACTAAAAAAGCGAGAGCACTGTATTAGTATCCGCAATTTCACGTTTGCATGACATGTAATGGCTACTAAAAAAGCGAGAGCACTGTATTAGTATCCGCAATTTCACGTTTGTATGATTTGCGAGGGATACTAAAAAAGCAAGAGCTCTGTATTAGTATCCGCAATTTCACGTTTGTATGACATGCGAGGGATACTAAGAAAACGAGAGCTCTGTATTGGTATCCAAAGTTTCAGTTTTACACAATCTGTGAGGAGTACCAGAAGCGCAGAATCTGAAGTCTGGTATCCTCACTATCGAATTCATATAACTTATAAATGCCATAGATGATCTTTTGCAGGCAATTGCAATTTCGTTGAACCGACAGCGCTTTTATGGTATGATCATGGGGAGAAAGCAAGGTTCTAAGGAGACAGAAAATATGGTTTATCTACGTTCTAATCATCTGGTCATCCGGGATCTGATGGCTGAAGATGCAGAGATCATAACCAGGGAAGAAATCGCCCAGGGATGGCATCAGACCATCGATAAGTATCTTAAGCGTCTGGAGGACCAAAACCAGGGACGATGCATCGCCCTTGCCGCCGAGTATGACGGTCAGGTGGCCGGGTATATCAATATTTATCCTGACCCTGAAGCAGGTCCTTTTGGCGGGAAGAATATACCTGAGATCGTAGACTTCGGGGTGCTTGAAAAGTTCCGCCGGAAAGGGATCGGCGCAAGGCTCATGGATCAGGCAGAGAAGATAGCCGGTGAGTATGCAGACAGGGTATATCTGGGCGTGGGCCTGCATGCGGGCTATGGCAGCGCCCAGCGGATGTATGCTAAAAGAGGCTATATTCCTGATGGCAGCGGTGTCTGGTACGGGAACAAGCCCTGTGATCCTTATGAGACTTATCCGAATGACGATGACCTTATCCTGTACATGTCAAAAAAACTGGATCAGACATCAGAATAAATGTGGGAGGTGGGTGGAATGAATGTATCAGAGGCGATTTACAGCAGGCATAGTTACAGAGGAAAATATAAAGATACGCCGGTGCCTAAGGAAGATCTTGTAAAGATCATGGAGGCCGGGCTGGCTGCCCCTTCTGGATGCAATAAGCAGACTACCAGCCTGATCGCCGTCGATGATCCGGAGATATTAGATCAGCTGCATAGTGTTATCGACCCGCCTGTGGGTGAAACGGCCCCGGCGGCCATCTGCGTATTGACCCAACGGATCTATGCCTACCGGGACAAGTGCTTTGCCATCCAGGATTATTCAGCTGCCATCCAGAACATGCTGCTGACCATCGTGGATCTGGGGTATCAGAGCTGCTGGTTTGAAGGACATATTACGGATGACGACAGGATCTGTGATAAGATGGCAGAGATACTGAACGTACCTGGCGGGTATGATCTGGTGTGCTTCCTTCCTGTGGGGAATGCGGAAACAGATCCGGTATGCCCGAAAAAGAAATCCTTTGAAGAACGAGCCTGGTTTAATTCCTTCCCCACGTCCTAGGAAATACCGGGAATTACAGAAGTAATAACCCATAATTATTTAATAACCGCGGCCGGGCCGGCTGCCTGTAAATGAAACGGAAGAGAAGTAATAAGGTGATAAAAAGGGACCGCAGTTTATGCCATGACTGCGGTCCCTTTTTAATGATACAGTACAGTGTGCGCTGCTTACTCTTTACACTGGGCAAAGAGCCAGTCGCAGATCTCACGGTTATTCAGAGTCGGGATCCATCCCCAGTGGGTCAGGCCGCCGTAGAGGCCGTAGGACATCATTTCCTCTGCCGGATAGATAGAACAGCGGACATTTTCGTTATGAAGCTCGTTCTTAAAGTACTCATAGGCTTCTTTTACAGAAGCGGCTTCGCCGGTGGTGTCATTCTCGCCGATACACAGCCACATGGGAAGTTCTGTCAAGGTGGTCAGGTCCGGATTATACTTTTTCCAGTAGATTATGGAAATAACACCGGCCAGCAGGTCTGTATTAGCTGCGGCAAAGCGGATGGTAGACTGGAAAGCGGCAAGGCCTGAGGCATAGATCCGCTTCGGATCCGCTTTCTTTTCCGCTATCAGGCCCTCAATGATCTTTCTGACATCGGCCAGTTCATCGTCAGACCAGCTGTTATTTGACTGGGGGCCTAAGACGATGCATTTATGAATGGCCTGGGACTGGGGTTCGCCCCATTTGGTAGTGACACGGTTGTTGACCATCTGCTTATAGTTATCCGTTCCCCGCTCTCCGTTGCCGTGGAAGGTGACCACTAACGGCAGAGGCTCATCGCTTTCCGGGACCAGCAGCCGGTAAGCCAGACCGTTCTCTGTGGTCAGGGCTTCGAAATCATCCACAACATCTACCTTCATGGCAGGAACATCGGCCTTCGTAAGACTGATGCTCTCATCATCCAGGACCAGGGCGCCGGTGTACTTATCATTGTACAGGAAGGGATCCACGAACACCGTTAAAGAATCCCCTTCTTTTTCCACTTTCCAGGCCCCGAAGCTTTCATGGCCGGCAGCGGGATGTTTCGCTGTTTCCGCGAAGGTGAAACTGCCGATGTTTATTCCGGACGGATCATATTCCGGGACAAACTCCAGAGTAAATGATGACACATACTGGCCATAATCTCTGACACAGGTGTTGGCTGTAATGCAGAGAAGAGCCTCTTTTCCTTTCTTTTCAGTTCCCATAAATACCTCCTGTTTTTTTCTATAGGGCTCACAGACCTTCTGAGAGCCGGAGACTCATATCCCAGAGATGGCGGTAGAGTCCGTTTTTATCCATCAGTTCCCGGTGTGTTCCCTGCTCTGCGATCCTGCCGTTTTCCAGGACAATGATCCTGTCAGAACGCATGACCGTGGAAAGCCGGTGGGCGATCACCAGCATCGTCCGGGATCCGGCCAGCCGTTCTATAGCATCCTGGATCTGAGCTTCTGTTTCCGTATCAACAGCAGAAGTCGCTTCGTCCAGCACCAGGATGGGGGAATTTCTAAGGACAGCACGCGCAATGGCGATCCTCTGCTTCTGGCCGCCGGAAAGCCTGGCACCCCGTTCCCCGACCACGGTATCATAACCATGGGGCATTGCCGTAATAAAGCTGTCTGCAGAAGCAATTTTCGCGGCTTCTATGATCTCTTCCCGGGTGGCTTCCGAAACACCATAGGCTATATTTTCTGCTATGGTTCCATTGAAGAGGAACACATCCTGCAGCACCAGAGAGATCTGTTCTCTCAGGGAGTGCAGGGTTATATCCCGGATATCGGTGCCGTCAATGCTTATGACGCCCTCGACCGGGTCATAGAAGCGTTCCAGCAGGGAAACGATGGTGGTTTTTCCCACACCGGTGGGGCCTACCAGTGCCACCATCTCTCCGGGATTTACAGTGAAGGAAATATCCTGAAGCACCGGTTCCTCTTCCAGATAGTGAAAGCTCACATGATCAAAACTGAAAGCACCTGTCCCCTTTGGAAGGGTGGCAGCGTCCTGTTTTTCCCAGACATCCGGCTCGGCATCCAGTACTTCAAAGATCCGGACAGCACCGGCGAAGGAATTCTGCACATCTTCCGTGAGCCGCGCCAGTTGGGTGACAGGGGTATAGAATAAAGCCAGATACATGACAAAACCCACAACATCGGCCACCGCAAGCGACCCCCTGACGGCCAGATAACCGCCGATCCCGATAATGACTACGGTGCCCATGGAGGTCAGGAATTCGATGCCGGGATGGAAAATGCCGTTCACGAAATTGGCCCGTATATTGACCTCTTCATAACGTTTCCTGAGCTTATCCATCCTAAGGTGTTCCTTCATTTCCTGACTGAAAGCCTGGATCTCTTTCATGCCGGAAAGATTATCCTGAAGAGCGCCGTTCAGCTCGCCCAGGACCTGCTGGTTGATCCGGAACAGTGGTGCCACTTTTTTGGAATAGAACGTGCTTGTATAGATGATGAAAGGAACAGGTATGAGGGTGATCAAGGCCAGCATCCAGTTGATCCTGAACAGCATGATGGAAACGCCTGTGACCAGCAGCAGGCTTCCCAGAAGATCCGGAAGTGCATGGGCGATCAGCAGTTCAATGAGCCGCGTATCATTGACCATACGGCTCATGAGCTGGCCGGTCTGCTTATCCTGGTAATACTTCATGGACAGTGACTGCAGCTTATCATAGATCTGAAAAGTCAGTTTCGGGACGAATCTCCAGGCAGCCACATGGCTGACGGCCATAGCAGTAAACCGCGCCAGGGCGCGGATCAGATAGGCAGCGACCAGAATGGCCATCATTTTCCAGAGCACCGGCATGATCTCCTGAGGTGTTCCTGAAAAGGTGGTCAATGTCCGGGTCAATGTCCTTACGATCTCAGGCGTGACCAGGCCGGCCAGAGATGCTAATATCAGAGCGGCAGTCGAAACAGCGAGCAGCCCCCAGTACGGCCGCGCCATTTTCAATAGCCTGAATATCATTTTAGTCATAAAAGCCTCCTGCAAAAAAGGATAGAAGGAAACAGGAGGGATGTCAATATAAAACCTGTGAGTTACTGTTTTGCGTCAACTCATCTGCGGGAAAAGGATTCGGTTCCGGGAGCTCGCTTCGTTGAATCAGAAACGTTTATATGGTATGATAATGGTGTCACAGCACACCTTAAGGTTTTTATAACAGTGATAGTATGGAAAGAGTTTTATTTTAGGAGGATACTATATGGCTTATGTAAGATTGACGATGATGTCAGGCAGGCTTCATGGGAAAACGGATATCTCTGTTTTTCTGCCGTCAAAAAAACGGCCGGCTGGCATGGGGGGACGAGGTGCTGTTCCGAAAGCCTCATATGACAAAAATGAAGTTTATCAGGTGCTGTGGCTGATACATGGAGGCGGGGATGATTACACCGCCTGGGCATTAGATGCCATGATCCAGCGTGCCTGCGATGCAGCGCAGCTTATCGTGATCATGCCCACCATTCTGGACCTGGCGGGGACTCGGAAAGACATTGATATCATGGGCTTTATGACAGAAGAACTGCCGGAAGCCATGCGGTTTATGTTCCCGATCTCCCCAAGGCGTCAGGATAATTTTATAGCCGGTCTGTCCTATGGCGGATATTTTTCCTACCGCTGCGCTATGACGCACCCGGATATGTATGCCTGTGTAGGTTCCTTCTCCAGCCCATTGGATGTGGCGGAGGATGTGAGACGCCTGCATGCCGGGGATCCGTCCTTTGACAGTGAGAAGATCACCGGGACAGACAGGGATATTCTCTATCTGACGTCAAAACTGAAGGAAGAAGGCCGGGAAATGCCGAAATCCTTCCAGACTGTGGGTACGGAAGATTTCACCTGGGACTTCAATATAACAGCCCGGGATCACTTTATGAAACTGAACATGGACCATACGTTTATACAGCGGCCGGGTACTCATAATTTTGAATTCTGGGATGCTGCTTTGAAGGATTTTCTGGAGTGGCTGCCCCTCACCAGATCAACGGTTAGAAAGGAGAGATTCTGATGGCACGTTTACAGATCCATACCGGTCTGCCGGATGTAACGTTAGATGTGATGATCCCGGAATATATGAAAAGCCTGAAGGCACAGGAAGCCGGGATCTCGGAAAAAGAATATTATGAAAACAGGAATCTGCCGGTCCTGTGGCTGCTTCACGGTGCCCGGGGCAATGCAGCAGACTGGCCCCGATATTCTATGGTGGAAGTCTATGCGGAAGAGAAGGGGCTGATCGTGGTCTGTCCTACCGGGAATAATGGCTGGTGGGTCAATCAGGCAGCCGGTATTCCCTGGGAAGATGTAGTCACGGAAAAGCTGTGGGAACTGGTGCACGGCACGTTTCCAACCTCTGATATGCCGGAGGATAATTACATAGCTGGTCTGTCGATGGGCGGATACGGTGCCATGCGGATAGGCCTGAGGCATCCGGAGCGGTATTCCAGGATCGCAGCTTTTTCTGCAGGTTTCGGCATTCCGCGGCGCTATGCTGCCGGCGGTTTCAATGCCTTAAGCGGAGAGGAGACTTTTGGTGATCCCGATAAGGTCCTGGGCTCTCAGTATGATGAATTTTATACCGCTGAGGAGAGGGCAGCATCAGGAAATCCCCTGCCGCCCATATACCTTTCCTGCGGGACAAAAGATGGCCTGTATGATATCAATGTGGAATACAGGGAGCACCTGAAAAAACTGGGTTATGACGTGGTCTGGGATGAAGCGCCTTATGCTCATGAATGGCGCTTCTGGGACCAGCAGGTGGAGAAGTTCATAAAGACACTTCCCTGATAAAGAGAAGTTAACTGATGACGGCAGGAAGATACTTCTGCCGTTCTTCTTCTATAAAATCACGGATCCAGTCATTGTCGATGATATCCCTAAGGGCGTCGGCCATGACGGATTCATCCGCAAAGGTATCGAATTCCTGCTGCTTGCGTTCCAGGATCCGCATTACTGCTTCATCCACGGTATCTTCGCAGAGCAGGTGGAAGACCAGTACATTGCGGACCTGACCCATGCGGTAGAGACGGGATATGGCCTGGTTCGTCAGCGAGGGCTTGATCTGCGGCTCACAGAAGACGGCTATGCTGGCGGCCTGAATATTCAGTCCGGTCCCGCCGGCCTGTACCTGGCAGACCAGGATGCTGCCGTCAGGAGCTGCGGTGAAGCGGTCAATGAGTCTCTGGCGCTCCGCTATGTCCGTATCCCCGCTGATACAGCCGATGACCCGGTCCTGAAGCAGGGTGGTGACTTTTGCAGCTGTCTCCCGGAAGAAGGAATAGATGACCATCTTCCGGCCTTCCGAAAGCGCTTCTTCCGCGATCTCCAGAAGCCGCTTAGCTTTAGAGGACTGTGCCATATGATCCTGCAGGAAAGAGACCCGCCGCATGCCGGTGAAGTTCCTGTCCGCCACCTTTTCAGCGTAAGCGCTGCGGTCTTCTGATGTCATGGCGCACCATTCCTGCTCTTCCTGAATGGGAGGCAGTTCTTCCAGCACCTGGGCCCGGGTCCGTCTTAAGTAGAAGGGGGCGATCATTTCCCGGAATTCCGGCACATGGCTCATATAGGCGGAACGGCGGACTTCCTCTGTCATGTCAGGGCGGATAAAATCGATCAGGGAACACATTTCATCCACGCGGTTTTCGAGGGGCGTGCCGGTCATCATCAGGATATGCTCGGCATCGTTTCTCAGCCGGTGGATATACTGGGTCCGAAGGGCATCCGGATTCTTAATATAATGGGCTTCATCGATCACCAGCATTTTCAGCGGTATCTTTTCATCGATCTCCTGGATGATCCGGCCCATGCTTTCGTAGTTTGTCACCGCCGCTCCGCCTTCAATCACCCAGCGGCGGAAGTCATTCAGCAGCTCGATTCCGTGGAGCAGGTGGGCAGGAATGTCACTGAACTTCCGGATCTCCCGGCACCAGTTGATCAGGACAGAAGCGGGGCAGATGATGAGGAAGCGGCTGCCGGGATCCCGGGTATAAAGGTCGCACATGGCGGCTATGGCCTGGATGGTCTTTCCCAGGCCCATTTCATCCCCGAGCAGCACCTTTTTCTGGGCCAATATATATTTGGCACCGAAGGACTGATAGGACCTGAGGGTCCCGATAAACGCTTCGTCAAGAAGCTGGCGCGCATCGATCTCCGCCGCCATTCTGGCAGGGATGCTGCTGTAGACCAGGTCTTTTGAGATGCCGCTCCCGCCCAGGGATTCGATGAGGGCGTAGTAAGCGGCGCTGTTTCTCTTAAAATCCCGGAGCGCTTCTTCTGGCGTGATGGAGACCGCTTCATTCCTTTTCTTTATAAGGGTAATGATACGCTCATAATCCGGACTTTCGAAAAAGCCATAGATCTCGGAAATAGCTGATGCGGTCTGCTCTTTTTTCTCCCGGCTGGAGAAAAACCAATGGAAAGCATTCCGTATAGACATCCGGGGAATGACATCCTCGGTAAAATCCTGCAGGTCTTTCTGCAGGTTTTTTATATCTTTTCTTACAAGGGAACAGCCCCGGCAGCGGGCTATGGCTGTCACCAGGTCAGATTCTTCTTTTGTAAGTTCCTGATCCGGGATCCGGATAGATTTCCGCGAAGCAAGGTTATCTGTAAAGCCGGCTATGATATTCCGGATGGTAGCCAGCTGGACTTTTCCGATGCCGTCTACCATGGTGAGCTCCCGGTCACTTGCCCGGGAAATCGCTCCCAGATCCTTGAATCCGGCGGCTTCCAGGGCCGATACCCGGATGCCGGCCTTCGAATTCCGGAGTTCTTCCAGGGAAATATCAGAAAGGGAAGCTTTCGCAGCAGTTAACCGGATAGCATCACAGCATCTCCGGACATCCGCTTCCTGGGCAGCCTCTTCCTCCACCACAGATAAAGCGGCGGTGTTGACATCCTTCAGCGCTGCGGCCATTTGATTTGCGGTTTTAAGTTCTCTTGTATTCATAGGGTTATTCTAACATATCAGCATCCATTCTTCAATGGGCGTGTAAGTAAACCTCTTGATTCCTGCTTTTATTTATGGTACTTTTAAAGTAGAATATTGAGTATGTCTCGAAGCAGCAGTAAAGGAGTAAACATATAATGAATATTATCTTGGAAGGCAATATAACATCAGTGAGTCCAGGTACCACGGCTCAGCAGCTGGTGCAGGATAATACAGGCCGGATCGTAGGCGCATATATTAACGGGAAGATCGCTTCATTGGCATCTGTACTGAACGAAGGGGACCAGGTGGAGTTTATCCCTCTTTCCATCACAGACGGACAGCGGATCTTTAAAAGAAGCGTGTTATTTATGCTGTATGCGGCTTTCCATGAGCTGTACCCTGAGTATACCCTGGAGTGTGCCCATTCCATTTATCGCGGCGAATACGTGGAAGTGTATCCGGCGGCGCCGAAGCAGGAGGAGCTGGACCGGGTGCTTTCTCTTATGCAGACCTGGGTAACAGAGGATCAGCCCATCATGCGGCTGACAGCCAATGAGAAGAACATCCAGGAGGTCATTAGCCAGCGCTGGCAGGACATCACCCGGACGATGGGGCATTACCTGATCTATCAGCTGAAGGATTACGCAGATTTTTCCATCAATACCCTGGTGCCGTCCTGCGGCTTTTTGTACTTGTTTGATGTAAGGCTGGAGGATATGGGGCTTCTGGTGTCCTTCCCCTCCAAATCTGCGCTGGATTCCCTGGAATTGCCGAAGAAGTACAGTTCGCTGGCCAAGACCTTCAAGACCATGGACAGTTGGTCGAAGATCCACGGCATCCATTATCTGGGGGATTTGAACCAGAAGGTGGCTGAGGGTAATTACCATGATATGATCAGTGTCTGCGAGATCCTGCAGGAGAACAGTTTTGCCGATGCTGCCGCCCGGGCCATAGAACGGAACGCGAAGGCCGTACTGCTTACCGGCCCCAGCTCCTCCGGAAAGACCACCTCGGCATACCGGCTGAGGATCCAGTTCATGGTGCAGGGCATGTTCCCCATGGTGATCTCCATGGATGATTATTTCAAAGACCGGAAGGACATCCTTCCCGGACCGGACGGGACCGTGGATTATGAAAGCATCGACTGTGAAGACCTGGAGGATTTTGCCGCGCAGATGTATGCCCTGATCCGGGGAGAAGGTGTTAAAAAGCGCCATTTCGATTTTATCAGCGGTTCTCCCTGGTATGAGGAGGAGGAGACATTCCTTCCTGAAAACGGTATTCTGATCATCGAGGGTATCCATGCCTTCAATCCCATCGTCCTGGATCTTTTGAAGGATCTGACCGTTTTCAAGCTGGCGGTCAATGCATTGACCTTGATCAATGTGGACCACCATAACCGCATGTCTTCCAGTGATATCCGGAAACTGCGGCGGATCGTGAGAGACATCCGCACCAGAGGATATTCTGCGGAGCATACATTGGCGGGATGGAAGAGTGTACGCGCAGGGGAAGAGAAAAATATTTTCCCGTACTTAGAAGATTGTGACGCCATGATCAATACGACATTGGTGTACGAGGCTTCAGCACTTAAAAAGCAGGCTGCCGCTGCATTGGAGGCGGTAGACAGGAATTCACCCGTAATGCCGGAAGTACATCGGCTGACGGATATCCTGGCTAAGGTGAAAGGTCTGCCGGATAATAAAGATATACCGGCAAATTCCCTCATAAGAGAATTTATCGGCTGATGATCTGAATAGCTGTATTCAGCCCTCTGTCCGTAAGGATGGAGGGCTTTTTTATGTCTTGGACCCGGCTTATAAAGCAGTGGTTTAGTGAGGGCAGGAAAAATTCAAGTACTGATAGGATTTTCAGATGCCGGACTCATGGACTGCCAGATGGATATGTGAAGAAGGCAGTGGTACAATGTAGACTCCGGAAATAGCAGGATAAACCTTTGGTTTCTTTTATTTCTTCCGGATTTTTAGGATAATG
>CACZSO010000117.1 GCA_902783795.1 uncultured Eubacteriales bacterium | reverse complement strand
ATGTGGAGATAATCGGAACAGCCCTGGACTGAAAAGCAGGAAGAAGCCCATGTTTTGTGACCGGTTTTTCACATATTGTTGTTTCTTTCTTCACAGAATGAACACAGCTCTTTTTTAGACTGTAAGCGTACTGAAGAGGTACATCAAGTTGATCCCCGTCACTTGATTACAGCTTTTTCATACTCTCGGCCCGGTAAGGCCTCCTTCCCGGGCCACCCCCTTCACTTTATTACACTAAGCGGCAAGCCCCCGGCGTTTCGTCCGGGGGCTTGCTCAGTTTTTAACTTTCTAATTGTATTTTCAGATTACCTATAGCGGTGGCTTCAATGGGAAGGGCGGTCACCCTTTTCCCGGAAAACTGTTCTGTCAAAGAGTTCAGCTGTTTGTTTTTCGCGCCGCCGCCCACGATGACCAGGGAATCATAGGTCTTTCCGGTACTTTTTTCGATATGAGCCACGGAATCTGCATAACCCTTTGCCAAAGAGGAGAGGACGCAGCGGGCCAGGTCTTTCGCGGAGGCTGGGGCAGGATATCCATTTATTTCCAGGTGCTTTAAAATAGTCTTTGTCATGTTCTCCGGCGCCATAAAATCCGGGGCATTCACATCGACTATACCCTCATAAGAACTCTCATCCGAGAGGGAAGCCAGTTCAGCCGGCGTCAGATGGTTTTCTTTGCAGACGTTATTCACCACCCACATGCCCATGATGTTTTTCTGATAGCGGAAGGTACGGCGGATCCCGCCTTCGTTGGAGAAATTCGCCTGCCGGGAAGCATCGTCCGTGTGGGCTTTTTCCTGACAGATGCCGAGGAGCGACCAGGTGCCGGAAGAAAGATAAGGACCGGTACTCGTAAGCGCATAGACTGCTGAAGCGGTATCATGGGTGAGGCAAAGCTTCACTACCGTCTGCCCGCCGGTCTCTTCAGCCACTTCCGGAAGCAATTCCCCCAGAATTTCACCCCCTTCATACAGCGTCCCGAATAATTGCCGGGGCAGACCCAACCGGTCGGTGATGGTAAGGTCGATCTCACGGGTATCAACATTCACCAGTCCCATGGTGGTGGCATTGGTGTATTCCTTTTTCTTTACCCCGGTGAGCCGGTACATGAGGTATTCCGGAATCATCAAGAAATCCGTTACCCCGTCAAGCCGTCCGGCCAGTTTATCTTCATAGAGCTGATAGATAGTATTGAAGGTCTGGAACTGGATCCCGGTATGGGCATATAATTCTTCAAAGGGGACGATGCTATGGACTTCGGGAATAACCTTGTCCGTCCGCGCATCCCGGTAGCAGTAGACCGGGAGGACAGATTCATCGCCCTTCATCAGGACATAGTCCACTCCCCAGGTATCGATGGAAACGGAAGCGATATCCGGATATTTCTGAAACACGGCTTTCAGTCCGTTTTTTACTTCCTGAAAAAGCCGCTCCGTATCCCAGTACAGATGCCCGTCTTTTTGATAAGGACCGTTGGGGAAGCGGTAAAGCTCTTCCGTTACGATCTCCTCGTTTTCTTCCCAGCCGACGATGTGCCTTCCCGAGGAGGCACCGATATCGACGGCTACGCAGCGCTTGATCATGGTCTTCCTCCAGACTTACAGCTCCAGCATTTCTTCAGCCGTGGGCATATCGCCGATCCCCTCGGCGTAATGAGCCATCAGCACATTCAGCTCAGGGTCCACATAGAAGAAAGCCGGCAGCTGTTCTTCGATGCCTTCGTAAGCCCCATGTGTGTAGCCTAAAGCCTGGATCTGTTCCCGCTTTGCCGCGAACTTAGCCAGGGCAGCTTCTGACCCCAGCATTTCTTCTCTGCTGGCCGCCGGCTTCACTTCCAGCGTGTTGTAGATCTCATAATCCGGATCGCAGATGATGGGGAAGCTTAAAGGCTCATCCTTTAAGGCTTCGTTAATAGAAGCGGGAGTGGATTGCATGACTACAGCGATATTTACTCCTTTCTCCACGAATTTATCATAATTCACCTGGAGCATGTGCACGTCGTAGCGGCAGGAAGGGCAGCCAATGTAGCGCAGGACCACCAGCATCAGCGGCTTTCCGTCCGCGATCTTCTTGATGCCGGTCCCTTCTTCAAATTGGGTCGATACGGTGAAATCCGGGAAAACATCTCCCTTAGTTAATCTTGCCATAATAGATCTCCTTTTACTTAAATTTTAATAATATTGTTTATCAGAAGCAGCGCCGGATGTTTGTTATTTTACAGTCAGGGTAACAGTATTACTGACTGTTTCCCCGTACTTACCGGTTACCACGCAACGGTACTGATGGCCGGAATGGCTTTTTTCTGCGGTGAAGCTGAAGACAGAAGTTTTGCCGCAGGCCATGATACTTTTTCTCCAGTTGTCAGAGGAGTTGTTTCGGTAGTACCATTGATAAGAAAGACCTGTACCCTGGGCTGTTACAGTGAATTTTACTGTGGTTCCGGCAGAAACAGCTGCAGATTTTGGCTGTACAGTGATCCGCGGCGTTACTGTCACTTCCACGATGTTTGATGATATGGTGCCTTTTCCGTTGGATATGACACAGCGGTACTGATGCCCCGAATGAGTCTCCTGGGCCGTAAAGCTGAACACGGCTGTTTTGCCGCAGGCCATGGTACTCATTTTCCAGCCGTCAGAAGCATTATTCCTGTAATACCACTGATAGGTCAGGTTTGAGCCTTTGGCGGCGACACTGAATCTTGCCGTAGTCCCAACAGCCACAGACATGGATTTTGGCTGTGTGGTGATCCGCGGTGTTACTGTGACAGCCACCGTATCTGTATACAAACTGCCTTTCCCATTGGATACCAGGCAACGGTACTGATGGCCGGAATGGCTTTCTTCTGCGGTAAAAGTAAAGGTGGCTGTCTTACCCGAAGCCATGGTGCTCATTTTCCAGTCGTCAGAAGCATTATTCCGATAATACCATTGATAACTCAGGTTCGTGCCTTTGGCTGCCACAGTGAATTTCGCCGTGGTTCCCACCGCTGCAGAAAGAGATTTCGGCTGGGTGATGATCTTAGGCGTAACTGTCAGGTTAATAGGCTTTGTCTCTTTGGTTCCGGCCCTGTTTGAGACTACACATTTATATTGATGGCCGGAATGGTTTAATTCTGCCGTGAAACTGAAGGTGTCTGTTTTTGCACAGGCCATAATGCTTTTCTTCCAGGTGTCAGAGGATGAATTCCGGTAATACCACTGATAGGAGATGCCGCCGCCTATGGCATTCACAAAAAGTTTCACGGTACTTCCCTCCGGCACCTTCTGATCTACAGAATATGTAATGTAAGGCGCTATGATGGTGGCCTCCTGAAAGGTGTAGGAGATGACAGCTTCTTTAAGGTCGCCACTGACGGAGACATTGGCTGTTTTTCCATTGACCTGGGCCGTAAGACCGCTATAAAACCGATAGTATTCCTTTGACAAGAGCCTTACTTTCACCAGATAGGCGGTGTCACTCTTTAAACGCTCATTGTTGAGCGGTGTCATAGAAGGAAGTTCATACCAGGTGATACCATCGTCAGCGATGACGTAAGGGTCTCTCTCGGGATCAGGAGTTTTTATGAAAGCCGGTCCGGGAGGGTAATAGCCTGCCTGAGGTTCTCTGATGTTGAGGCCGGCCTGGCTGACGGTACCGATCACAATGGGAAAGGTATAAGATAAATACAGAATGCCGTTACTGATATGTACAGCAGCCGATGTATCATTGATCATACCGGCAACAGCACTGTCAAAAGCATATCCTTCATCAGGGACTAAAGGGATAGAAACTTCATACTGATAGGCGGCTTTAAAGACTCCGGAAGGATAAGAAAGATTCGTACCATCTGTCAAGTCATTCCAGTATATACGACCGAATGTTTCAGAAATATGATAATGAGCTCCCTCCGGAAAGACAACATCATAATCCGCTGTTATACCTTGCTGAGGAGGTGTTACATAAGCCTCGACAGACCTGATCAGACTGCCCTGCCCGGTATTCGCCGCTCTGACATCCTGACAGGGGTACGATATTACTAACAGTAACAAAATAAATAACAAATAACTGATTCGTTTCAACACAAGCCTCCTTTCTTAATATAAATATAACACGAAATGCCGTCATAAGCAATCGGATACAGCAGATATTATGATTCGTGAAATAAGAAACATGGGTCATCTTCGGCAGTTTTTTAAGCGCAGGGGCGGCTTAGGGCAGGGAGTTATCCGACGTTTGCTTTTATTCCATATATGATCGTCATGGTTTCGATACTTGAAAGAATGGATAAGACAGTGTATGATTATGAAAGGATCAAGAGGAGGTCTTAAGATGGAAAACCTGCTGGTAGCGGTCAATGCCGTTGTGCCGTTTATGATCTATATGGGGCTGGGATTTCTGGCCAGAATGATTAAAGCCGGGGACGAGGAGTTCTTTAACCGGCTGAACAGTCTGGTCTTCAAGATCTTCTTCCCGCTGCTTCTTTTCTGGAATTTTTATTCCATGGATATCTCTGCAGGCTTCAGCGGCAGGATGGTCTTAATGCTGCTAGGCAGCATCCTCATTGTTACCGTGTTTTCCTTTTTGATCGTAAACAGGTCTAATCTGGAAAGAAATAAGAAAGGCGTGGTGATCCAGGCAATGTTCCGGGGCAATATGGCGCTGTTTGCGCTTCCACTGGCGGAATCTGTCTGCGGCGAGGCAGGAAGGAGCGCTGCGTCTCTGGCGGTGGCGATCTCTGTCCCGGTCTTCAATATGCTGGCGGTGGTCATTCTGGAATCTTTCCATGGTGAAAGAAGCAGTCTGTTTTCCCTGATAAAGAAAGTATTAATGAATCCGCTGATCATCGGATCCGTCATAGGACTGATCTTCCTGCTGCTTAAGATCAGGCTGCCGGTTTTTCTTACAAAACCCATCTCCGCCATCGCACAGACCACGACTCCGATGGCCCTGATGACACTGGGAGGTACACTGCATTTTTCTTCTCTGAAGCAGAATGGAAAGATCTTATCTGTTTCCCTGACTGTCCGCATGGTCCTGATCCCGGCGATACTTACCGCATTGACGGTTCTTTTCTCTTTCAGCATCCCGGAACGTTTTGTGCTGTTCATTTTATTTGCCTGTCCCATCGCGGTGTCTTCTTATCCTATGGCGGCTAATATGGGAGGCGACAGAGATCTGGCGGGGCAGTATGTGGCGGTCTCTACCGTCGTCAGCCTGGTGACCATCTTCCTGTGGATCCTGGTGCTTAAAACGGCGGGTATTATATGAAGATCCGTGAAATGCTGCAGGAATACCGGTCGGAAAATGCCTGGGATAAGCTGCTCAGGATCAAGACCACAGGACGGGATGATACCGGGGCAAACCAGGTGCGTTATGCTTATGAACCCACGCCCTATTCCGTGCTGGAACGGCTGGCTGCCTCAGGGCTTATGGGTAAAAAGAACACGCTTTTAGATTATGGTGCAGGGAAGGGCAGGGTAAGTTTTTTCCTGGCCTATGAGACCGGGTGCCGGACTGTCGGAGTCGAGATCAATGAACGGCTTTACGAAAAAGCGATAAAGAATCAGGAGACAGCCGTTTCATCGTCTAAGACCACTTTCTTTTTACAGGATGCAGCTTCTTTTGAAGTTCCTGACACTGTGGACCGGGTCTTTTTCTTTAATCCTTTTTCTCTGACGATCCTTCGTCCCGTGATGGGAAAGCTGAAAAAATCCTGGGAAGAAATGCAAAGAGAGATCCTGCTGTTTTTCTATTTCCCTGCCATGGAATACATAGGATACCTCATGCAGGATAAATTGCTGGAATTTGTGGATGAGATCGATACATCGGACCTCTTTTATGAAAATCAGCGGCGGGAGAAGATCCTGATCTTTCGCCTTCCCGGATAAGAAAGTGGTTTATTATTATTCAAAATCCCCTCATCAGTCATGCTTCGCATGACAGCTGCCCCCAAGGGGGAAGCCATGATCAGGGCGATATTTTAAGTATTCCCGGGAAGGCCCCGGTGAAATATATATTTACAGAAAAGGAGAACAAGACTATGAAGAAACTGAAAGCCGGATTCATAGGCTTCCTGCCTTTCGGCGGCAGCCCGGAGGATATGTGGAAGACATTGGAAAGCTATGCGAAGATCGGTTATAAGGGCATTGAACTGGGCGATATGTTCTTACGGGGCGGTGATCCGGAGGAGAGCCTGAAACGGGTCAAGGATCTGGGCATGGAAGTGCTCTGCACGAATATCCCCATGGCTGCAAACTTAAGCATCGACTGTGTGCCCACAGTCATCGAGAACGCCCATAAACTGGGTGTCCACCGGGCAGCCTGCATGGTATCCGCCATGAAATTCCACTCTCAGGGCATGTTCATGCTGGAGCATTTCCCCACTTATGACGAGGCCATGAGAGAACTGGAGACCCTGGAAGCCATCGCAAAAGAACTGGCAAAAGAGGACATCGTCCTTTCCTTCCATAACCATGAGACAGAATTCATCACCTTCTATAAGGGCGAGTCCTGGTTTGACCAGATGGTGAAGAATACCGAGTATCTTCAGTTTGAGCTGGACTGCGGCTGGGCCATGTACGGCCACCGGGATCCTCTGAAGGTCATGGATCTTCTGGGCGGCCGGCTGGCAGCCATCCATATTAAGGACTATATGGAGGGCAGTGTATCACAGCATAACATGTCTAAGTTTGAAGATAATGATCCTATGTACCAGTTCCATGTCCCGGTGGATATGCCGAACCTTTGCGCCCCCGGCGCAGGCCTGCTTCCTACTTACGATATTCTGGAAAAGGCCCTGAAGATGGGACTGGATTATGCCATCATCGAGCAGGACTTCCAAAAGATCCTGACCCAGGAAGAATCCGTACTGCTGGCATATCTGTTAATGAAAGAGACAGGCTTCGTGGAATAAAGCGGATTGCGATAGCATATGACAGGGGGACCCGGCCTCGCGGCCGGGTCCCCTTCATTCTTTTGGGCATGAAAAAACAGCGCTACAAGGATTCGAACCTTGAAAATGACGGAGTCAGAGTCCGCTGCCTTACCGTTTGGCTATAGCGCTGT
>CACZSO010000116.1 GCA_902783795.1 uncultured Eubacteriales bacterium | reverse complement strand
TGGATCTGAACCAGCTGGAATATGCTGCAGAGACCGCCATTGAGCATAACCTGGGCCTTACCTGTGACCCGGTCAATGGACTGGTGCAGATCCCCTGTATCGAAAGGAACGCGGTGGCGGCCATGCGTGCCATCAGCTGCGTGGATCTGGCCCGGTTCCTGTCAGAGACCCGGCAGATCTCCTTCGATATCGTGGTGAAGACCATGTATGAAACAGGAAAAGATATGAATGAAAAGTACAGGGAGACATCCCATGGAGGACTGGCAGTACTGTACAGGGAAGAATAGGGTGCAGATATTTGTGAGGGAAATCAATGAAAACATTGATCTTTAACGGGTCTCCCAGAGTCCATGGAGATACAGCCGGACTGGTCAAACTGCTGACAGAAAAGCTGCCAGGAGAATGGAAGATCGTAGATGCTTACCGGTGTGATATTTCTCCCTGCATAGACTGCAGATACTGCCGGCAGCATCCGGGTTGTTCCATACAGGACGAAATGCAGGAGGTCTATCAATATATAGAAGAGTGCGATAACATTGTCATCGCATCCCCCATTTATTTTTCGGAATTAACTGGAAAACTGCTGGATGTGGCCAGCCGGCTGCAGACATATTATAGTGCAGTTCGTTTCAGAAAAGAAAAGCCGGTCATGAAACAGAAGAAAGGCGCCGTGATCCTGACGGGCGGAGGTGACGGAAGCGTGGAAAGACCTTATGAAACAGCCCGGATCCTGCTGCATCATATGAACTGCTTTGATATTCATGAGGTAGTTTTCAGCCATAATACGGATGTCTTGCCGGCTGTCCAGGACGAAAAAGCAGTTAAAGGAATTGAAGAGATCGCCCGGTTTTTGAATGATCCCGGCTCCGGCCCTTGCCAGTAGATGACTTATTTTTTCAAACGCGGCCCCCAATGCAGTAATTGACTTCAGGGGCCGTGTTTATATACCTTGCTGTCAGTCTTCACACCCATTAAACGCGGCCTCCAATGCAGTAATTGACTTCAGGGGCCGTGTTTATATACCTTGCCGACAACCTTCACGCCCATTAAACACGGCCCCAGATGCAATTTTGTTTGTCTGGGCATGTATTTTTCTCTTTGTCAGGCTTATTCTATTGACAACCAACGGCGCCGTGTTTTTTGCACGGCGCCGTTGGTTCTCTTCTGGAGTTTTATAACTCTTTTATAAATTGAATACTAGTTAGCCCATCACGGCTTCGACTTCGTATTCGCCGGGAACAGCCGGGGAGGGCAGCATATTGCCGTCCACCTTCTGGCCATTGATGGTGAGGGAGACCAGGCCTTTTTCCTTGCCGTCCGGGTTTGATACATGGATCTTATAAGTAGAGCCGCGGAACTTTCTCACGAGATCAAGTTCCTTAAACTCCGCCGGAATACAGGGATCGATCACCAGACCTTCAAATTCCGGGCGGACGCCCAGGATGTACTGGGATACGTTCAGGAAAGTCCAGGCAGCGGTACCGGTAAGCCAGGAGTTCTTTGCTTCACCGAAGTGCGGGGCATCCTTACCGGCTACCATCTGAGAATAGACATAGGGCTCGGTAGAGTGGATCTCGGAGATTTCTTCAATATAAGCCGGAGCGGTCTTTCTCCAGATCTCGAAGGCGCGGCCGCCGCGGCCGATCCTGGTTTCGGCAATGGAGACCCAGGGGTTATTATGGCAGAAGATACCGGCATTCTCCTTATATCCCGGCGGATAAGAGGAGATCTCGCCCAGCTCCAGGTGATATCTGGTATAGGCGGGCTGCTGCAGGACGATGCCGTACTTGGTGTCCAGACGGTCTCTCACGGAATTCAGGGCCTGAAGGGCCTTTCCTTCTTTGATACCCACGTCGGCGAGTACACAGAAACCGTTGCTCTCGATGAAGATCTGGCCTTCTTCGCACACGTGGGAACCTACAGGGTTGCTGTAGGCATCAAAGGCACGGATGAACCATTCGCCGTCCCAGCCGGCGGTCAGGATAGTGTCGTACATCTCCTGAACGGAGGCAAGCACATCGGCGGCTTCCTCATCAAAGCCCTTCAGCTTCAGCATTTCTGCGTAATCCCGGCCGTAACGCACGTACATGGCGGCGATGAACACGGATTCAGCAACAGGACCTTCTGAAGGTCCGAAGGTCTGGAAGGATTCGCCGGGATACTCGGAGAAGCAGTTTAAGTTCAGACAGTCATTCCAGTCGGCACGGCCGATGAGCGGCAGCTTATGCGGGCCTAAATGTGTCCGGGTGAAGTTGAAGCTCCTTCTCAAATGCTCCAGCAGGCTGGTGGCCACACTCATGTCGCAGTCATAAGCGACGGTCTCATCCAGGATACCAATGTCACCGGTTTCCTTAATATAAGCAGCCACACCGGCGATGAGCCACAGCGGGTCATCATTGAAACCTGAGCCAATGTCCGCATTACCCTGTTTCGTCAGAGGCTGGTACTGATGATAAGCGGAACCATCCTGGAACTGGGTGGCCGCAATGTCCAGAATACGTTCTCTGGCGCGGTCCGGGATCAGATGCACGAAGCCAAACAGATCCTGGGAAGAATCACGGAAGCCCATGCCGCGGCCGATGCCGGATTCATAGTAAGAAGCGGAACGGGACATGTTAAAAGTGACCATGCACTGGTACTGGTTCCAGATATTTACCATACGGTCCAGTTTTTCGTCAGCGCTCTTTACCTGATAGATGGAAAGAAGACCATCCCAGTAAGCCTTCAGGCCGGCCAGGGCATTATCTACCTGCTCATCTGTCGCAAAGCGGGCCATGGCTGCCACAGCGCCGTCTTTCTTAATGATGCCGGGAGCCTCGAACTTATCATCCATGGGGTTCTCGTTGTAGCCTAACAGGAAGATGAAGCTCTTCTCCTCGCCGGGCTGGAGCGTCACTTTGATATGGTGGGAACCGATGACAGCGCCGCCGCTGGCGATGGAGTTATAATGAGTATTTTCCTTAAGGGCTTTCGGATCTCCGGTGCCGTTGTAGACGCCCAGGAAATCATCCCGCTGGGTATCGAAGCCGTCAATGTCACTGTTGACCGTGTAGTATGCGTAGTGGTTCCGCCGTTCACGGTATTCTGTCTTATGGTAGATGGTGGAGCCGATCACTTCCACTTCACCTAAGGACAGGTTCCGCTGGAAATTTTCGCCGTCTGACTGGGCATTCCAGAAGCAGAATTCCACATAGGAATAAAGATCCAGCGTTTCTTCTTCTGAGCCGGTGTTCCTGATCTTCAGCCGGTTTACTTCCAGCCATTCATGCAGCGGGACAAAAGCTAAAAGATCCATGGCGATAGGCCCTTTTGAAGAAAAGATCTCTGTGTAGCCAAGGCCATGATGACACTCATAGCTGTCCAGCGGTGTCTTCACCGGCTGCCAGCCCGGAGTGAAGACCGTATCTTTATGCCGGATGTAGTAGTAGCGGCCGTTCGTATCCCGGGGCACGTCGTTATAGCGGTACCGGGTCACGCGCAGAAGTTTTGCGTCTTTGTAGAAGCTGTAACCGCCCATGGTATTACTAATCAGAGAAAAGAAATCCTCATTTCCCAGGTAATTGATCCAGGGCTGGGGCGTCATAGGCGTCTCAATGACATACTCCCGCGCTGCATCGTCAAAATGACCGAATTTCATAAATAAGACCTCCTAATTATAATCCTGAAAAATCAGTCTGGTATTTGCTTCATTTTAGAAAAAAACGGGAAAAAAGTCAAGAGAAGAGCCGGCCTCGATTTCCTTTCAGCCGGCATTTTCGACGGGTATGTCCTGGTTCCCGGGAAGCTGGGAGAGCAGGATGGCAGTGAGCATCAGGGCACAGCCAATGAGTTCTCTAAAACTCAAGTGTTCGTGCAGGATGATCCACCCGGCCAATAAAGAAAAGACGGATTCAAAACTCATGATGAGAGAGGCCACCGAGGGATCCATATCTTTCTGGCCGATGATCTGGCAGGTATAGGCAACTCCGCTGGACATGACGCCGGCATAGAGCAGCGGCCACAGAGAAGAAAAGACCTGGCTTAAGGCAGGCTTTTCTGCCAGCATAAAAGGAACCGATAAAATTCCTGCAGTCAGAAACTGGATACAGGATAAAGACAGGCTGTCCAGTTCCGGGGCGAAATGGTCTATGGATAAGATCTGGCAGGCGTAAAGAAACGCGCAGGCAAAAAGAAAAATATCGCCGGAAGCAATGGAAAAGCCGTCTTTGACAGACAAAAGATACAGGCCGGCTAAGGCGATGAATACAGAGATCCACACACGTTTTCCGGCAGGTTTTCTTAAGAAAACAGCCAATACCGGTACCAGTATGATATAAAAGGCCGTTATAAAGGCCGATTTTCCTGCGCCGGTATATTTGATGCCTATCTGCTGGCAGACACTGGCAGCAAATAAAAAGAAGCCGCAGACCAGGCCGCCCAGCAGCAGTTTTTTATTCAGAATAAAGGGATCCTGGCGGCCTTTTTTCCGAAGGATCATCTTTCTAAGTAAGATCACACAAAATAAGGACAGAAAACCGATAAAGGAGCGGATCCCGTTGAAGGAGATGGGTTCCATATGATCCATGCCCATCCGCTGGGCCACAAAAGTTGTGCCCCAGATAAAAGAAGCTAAAAATAAGATCAAAGAGTTTTTAAGTTTCATATTATAACAGCAGTAAGATTCATGTCAGATCACTCGCCTTGAGGGATATTTTCGTTAAGGCTTTTATTGCGGTAGTTCAGGTTCGTACGGAGCGAATACCCCTGGCCCTCCCAGAAAGCATTGGCAGGATCATTGTCCTTAAACACCAGACCGAAGACCTTATGGATCCCTTCCTCCATCAGCGCCTCCTCCGCTTTTTTCACCAGGAGCCCGGCGATGCCTTTCCGCCGATATTCCGGATGGACGCAGAGGTGGTGGATGATGCCGCGCCTGCCGTCATGTCCCGTGAGGATAACGCCCATGACTGTTTCAGGATGTCTGGGTTCATAGGCCAGGAAGCAGGTGGCGGGATTGCGTTTCAGATATTTTTCGATGCCTTCCCGGGTATCATCCACAGGGTTCAGTGCCCGCCGGGACTGTTCTGTGCTGTTCCATAGTTCAAAGATCGCGTCATAATCTTCTATGGTGACCAGCCGGATGGCGATGTTCTTTTCATCTTTATTCATCTGACTTTTCCTCTCTTACTTCAGGGACATGACATAGATCTGGCAAGGGTTGTCTTCTCCCCAGACAGCAGGGATCACTTCAAATTCTTTGAAGCCGCAGCTGAGATAAAAATAGTTGGTCTTATCATAATCTTCGTACATCCCCAGTTTTACGGTCTTTACCTGGAAAAAGGAGTAACCCTGGGCGGCTGCAATTTCTTTCGCTTTTTCCACCAGTGCCCGGCCGATGCCATGGCGGTGGTATTCTTTTAAGACGCCCATGACCGCCAGTTCTATGGTATCTTTTCCCGTCTCTTTCAGGCACAGGAAACCGGCATATTGGTCGCCTTCTTTGGCGGCCAGCATCAGGCGGTCCGCACTGGTCTTAATGTATTCCTCCCGGCTTTCTTCTACCTCGAACCATTCCGTCAAAGCTTCAAGGATCTGCCGTGCGATGGCCTGCTTTTCTTTTTTGTCGCTGATTTCAGTAATCATGGTTTTGTTATCCTTTGATTTTTATCGTGATGACGCTGATCATTGCCGCCAAATGTCTAACATCCGACAGCAGTTATATATTATATTCTCTCCGGGAAGATTATACAAGCCGCTGTGCACATTTCTTTTTGCAGATGGTCCTTGCGTTTCATCGGCTCCTTTGCTATAGTTACTCTTAGTTGATGCTTTTGTTCGGATCAGTAAGAAAGGCTTTGGTTTCCGGGAGGACGATGTATGGACAGAAGGGGTTGGAAAAAAGAGTTTAAAAACCGTTTCAGTGCACGGGAAGACGAACTGAAAGGGCTGTTTTATGAACTTTACCACAGTAATAAAAAAGCCTATGATCAATTTGTGGAGATGATGTACCGGACGTATACAGAGCGGCCGGAGGCGCTTAAAAAGACGGACCGGGAAAGGGAAGCGGATCCTGACTGGTATAAGGGACATACATTGACGGGCATGCTCATGTATGTCAATGCTTTTGCTGAAAATCTGGAGGGTGTCCGTAAAAAACTGGATTATATAGAAGATTGCGGCGTGAATTACCTGCAGCTGATGCCGCTGATGGAAAGCCCGGAAGGAAGATCGGACGGAGGCTATGCCGTCAGTGATTTCAGAAAGGTGCAGCCGGAACTGGGGACCGTGGAGGATCTGGAGAGACTGACAGAAGACTGCCATAAGCGGGGCATCGTGGTCTGCCTGGATTTCGTCATGAACCATACCAGTGAGGACCATGAGTGGGCGAAACGGGCCCGGGCCGGTGAAAAAGAATACCGGGACCGCTACTTTTTCTATGACAGCTGGGAGATCCCGAATGCCTATGAACAGACAGTGCCCCAGGTGTTTCCTACCACAGCGCCGGGGAATTTCAGCTGGTGTGAAGAGGCCGGGAAAGTGGTCATGACCACCTTCTATCCTTATCAGTGGGACCTGAATTACGCGAATCCAGTGGTCTTTCAGGATATGACGGATCATATGCTGTTTTTGTGCAACCACGGGGTGGATGTGATCCGCCTGGATGCCGTGCCATATATCTGGAAAGCCCTGGGCACGACCTGCCGGAATCTGAAACAGGTGCATACTTTAGTGCGCATGATGCGCATCGTCTGCGAAGTGGTGTGTCCGGGGACTTTGCTTTTAGGCGAAGTCGTGATGGAACCCAGCAAAGTCGTGCCTTATTTCGGCACCGTAGAAAAGCCGGAGTGCCATCTTTTATATAATGTAACGACTATGGCCACGGTCTGGCATACGGTGGCCACCCGGGATGTGCGGCTGTTAAAGCACCAGCTTTCCCAGGTCTTCTCCCTTCCTAAACAATATACATTCTTGAATTACCTGAGGTGTCATGATGACATTGGCTGGGGGCTGGATTATGATTTCCTTAAGATGTTCGGCCAGGAAGAAGCCCCTCATAAAAAATATCTCAATGATTATCTGACCGGGAAATGGCCCGGAAGCCTTTCCAGGGGAGAGCTGTACAATGATGATCCCAGGCTTAAGGATGCCAGGCTCTGCGGCACCACCGCCAGCTTATGCGGAGTGGAAGCAGCCCTGGAAATAAAAGATGCGGCTGCCCTTGACGAGGCGGTCACGAAAGACCGGATGCTGCATGCTTTCATGTTTTCTTTAAGCGGGATCCCGGTGTTATACAGCGGGGATGAGATCGGGCAGCTGAACGATAATTCTTATCATAAAGACCCCCTGAAAAAAGAGGACAGCCGTTACCTGCACCGGGGGGATATGGACTGGGAAAAGGCGGAGAAACGGCAGGATCTGAAGCAGCCGGAGGGCCAGATCTTCCATGCCATCACAGAGATGGAGCGTATCAGGACACTGCACCCTGCCTTTGACGCGGCAGCGGATACCTGGCTCATCGATATTGAGAATGAGCATGTGCTGGGGATAGGAAGGTACTATCAAGGAGAGCAGATCCTGGGTATTTTCAATTTCTCTTCAAAGGATGAAGTCATCTGGCTGAGAGATCCGAAAGAATATGAAGATCTGATGACAAAAGAAAAGAAGATCTACTGGAAATTTACATTGAAACCGGGAGATTTCTTATGGCTGGGCCATAAGTTCTGATGAACCGGGGCGGCACCTTAAAGGTGCCGCCCCGGCTGTCTTTATGACAAAAAAGATCAGAACATCCAGTCTGCGGTGCTGACGCCGTTGGGATCGCCAAAGGCGCTCATGCCGCCGAAGGAAGGTGCTTTATTCGTGCCGATAATGAGATCGCCAAGCTTCGTGTCGAAGTCTTCCTTGCACTCGATGGTCTCGTCGAAGACCATGGTGTTGAAGGAATCTGCGGTCACAGGTTTCCAGACCGGCGTCTCATCATTATTGGGATCACCGGTGGCTGCGAAAGCGCAGATGGCGCCGGACATGGCCTTCCGGATCCTGTCGCAGGACTCGCCCATGCCGTCATATAAAGGCAGCAGGTTGGAATTGCGGAAAACGAAGGGCAGGTCTGCACAATGCCATGCCGGAGAACCGCCTTCGTAATCGAAGGTCAGGGTGGTCAGCAGGTTCCAGGTGGGCGCAGTGCTTTCTTTAGCCTTATTCATCAGATAATCTCTGGCGCCTCTTCTGATATTCACGTCCAGCGTGGGGATATCGATGATCCGTTTGTCCGGATAAGCTTCCTTAAATGCTGCAATGATATCGCAGGCAGCTTCTTTTCCGTATTTTTCTTCTACTAAAGCCGTGGCTTCTTCGTCTGTGTACAGATCCACATCCTTCGTATACCTGGCCATGACCAGGTCAGCAAAAACGGTGCCGCCCATGGTGGGAACGGTCTTATAGTAGTCGGAAACGCCTGCAGTCATGGGATCACCCAAATACCAGCCATTGGCCTTCGGACCCCAGAAGAAGCTGTAACCCTGGGCTTCCAGTTTCTTTCCGGCCAGGTTCACGGCACGGATGAAGAGCATGGTGGGAACTTCTTCCAGTTCTTTAATGGTGCTGACACCGGCTTCTTTCATGATCTCCTTGGGAAGAAGGTCGGAGGGGGCCGGTTCTCTTCTCATGCGAAGACCGCCCATGCCGCCGGATAACAGCACTGCCTTATGGAACAGGCCGGCTGCCGCCGGAGTCTGCGCCAATGTATTGACCTTTCCGCCGCCGCCGGACTGGCCCATGATCAGGACATTGTCCGGATCACCGCCGAATGCGGCGATATTATTATGGACCCATTCCAGAGAAGCGACCAGGTCTGCCGCGCCGGCATTGCCGGAATTCTCATATTCGGGGCCGAAATCAGACACATCCAGGAAACCGAACACATTCAGCCTGTGGTTGACAGTGATCACGACCACACCTTTTTCCGTGGCCAGGGTCTGGCCGTCATAACATACCTGCTCTAAGGCAGAACCATTGGCAAAACCGCCGCCGTGATACCAGACGATGACAGGTTTCTTCGCCTCTTTGTCCAGGGTGGGCGTCCAGAGGTTTAAGTTCAGGCAGTCCTCGCTGGAGGGCCAGAAACGATGAGGGATCTTCACCTCGCCCGAAGGACGGGGATTGGAAAGCACCGGGCTGATGTAGCCATACGCGGTGGCATCTTTAATGCCTTCCCAGGCATCTACCGGCTCCGGCATATGGAACCGTTTGGCCTGCGCGTAACGGATGCCGTAAAAATTGTAGACTCCCTTATACAAAAAGCCGCGGAGCTTACCTTTGTCAGTCTCCACGATGGGAGCATCTCTTCTTACTGTAATGTCAGACATACATTTCCTCCTGTGATTATATTTAGGTACTGCAGAGATTATACTATAGATCCCGGATCCTGTCACTGCCTTACGGTCAAATGACCGGGAACTTGCGGGAAAAGGACTTACGTGCTACAATTAAGACAGCGAAAAAGACTTCATAATAAGAATGCTCGGAGTAATGATTCAGAAAGAAAGGCAGAAAGTATGGCATTTCAGATTGTGCGTGCTGATATTACAAAGATACAGGCGGATGTCATCGTAAATTCCGCAAATCCGAAACCGGTCTACGGCAGCGGGACAGATCTGGCCATATTTAAGGCGGCCGGAGAAGAAAAACTGCTGAAAGCACGGCAGAAGATCGGAGAGATCAGGCCGGGAGAGGCCTGTCTTACCCATGGTTTTCAGCTGCCGGCCAGATATATCATCCATACTGTGGCTCCGGTATGGCAGGGAGGCGGATACGGAGAAGAAAGAACGCTGCGTGCCTGTTATGAGAACAGCCTGGTGCTGGCAGAAAAAAAACACGCGAAAAGTATAGTTTTTCCCCTGCTGGCAGCGGGGACCTGCGGCTATCCCCGGGCTGAAGCACTGAAAACCGCAGTCTCCGTATTTCAGACGTTCCTGTCTGGCCATGAGATGGAGATCATCCTGACTGTCTTTGACCGGGACACCTTTGTGCTCTCCGGGAAGATCTTTTCC
>CACZSO010000115.1 GCA_902783795.1 uncultured Eubacteriales bacterium | reverse complement strand
CTTTCTTCCCGGGGAGTTTCCTCTGTGCTTTCCTCCGGAGGATTAGTTGTCCCGCAGGAAGTAAAAGCCAATAAGGCCGCGGCAAATAAGATCAGCAGTTTTTTCATCATGAATACACCTCACTTTCTTGATGTCTTCAGTATACCACAGGAAAGATTAAAAGACTTCTGTAAAGTGTCAGAAGGATGTCATCGAGTTGTCAATATTTTAGCTAAGGAAATACTGATTAAAACAGTATTTCCTTAACAGCCTCCGGCGGATGCACACGGATTTGTAAGGAAAAAGCTGCTTTGCAGTCAAATCCGGCGCCAGGGAAACACTTTAATCGGTGTTTCCCTATCTTTCCCTCTTGCGTTTACAGGGGATTCTATGTATAATAACCTTCTAGCCTTGTTGTAGGAGGAGGAAAAAGACATGAAGGTTACATTAAAAGATGGCTCTGTAAAAGAGTATGACGGTGCAAGATCCGTGATCGAGATCGCTTATGATCTCAGCGCGGGATTAGCACGGGCGGCCTGCGCCGGTCTGGTAAACGGCGATGTGGTGGACTTAAGGACCGTGCTGTCGGAAGACTGCGAGCTGAACATTTTGACAGCTTCTGACGCCGAGGGCGGTTTGTCTACGCTCCGGCATACTGCGTCTCACGTGATGGCCCAGGCTGTCAAGAGGCTCTGGCCGGAAGCAAAACTGGCCATTGGCCCGAGTATAGCCGACGGCTTCTATTACGACATTGACTTTGCCGAGCCGATTACCGCCGATGATCTTCCGAAGATCGAGGATGAGATGAAAAAGATCATCAAGGAAGATCTGAAACTGGAGCGTTTTGAGCTTCCCAGAGAAGAAGCCATCAAGCTCATGCAGGAAAAAGAAGAGCCTTATAAGGTGGAGCTGATCGAGGATCTGGAAGAAGGAGCCGTGATCTCTTTCTATAAGCAGGGAGAGTTTACGGATCTCTGCGCCGGCCCCCATCTCATGTCCACCAAGGGTGTGGGGAAGGCGTTCAAGCTGACCTCTATCGCCGGCGCTTACTGGCGTGGCTCTGAAAAGAATAAGATGCTGACCCGTATCTACGCGACGGCTTTCGGTAAGAAGGAAGAGCTGGATGCTTATCTTACCATGATCGAGGAAGCGAAGAAGCGGGATCACCGGAAATTAGGGCGTGAACTGGGCCTGTTTATGTTAAGCGAGTATGGTCCGGGTTTCCCGTTCTTTTTACCGAAGGGCATCGAACTGAAAAACGCGCTGATGGATTACTGGCGCAAGATCCATAAGAAAGCCGGTTATGTGGAGATCTCCACCCCCATCATTTTAAACCGGGTACTGTGGGAGACTTCCGGCCACTGGGATCATTATAAAGAGGATATGTTCACCCTCTCGACAGAGGACGGTGAATTCGCGATCAAGCCCATGAACTGCCCCGGCAGCATTCTGGTTTATCAGAATGAGCCCCGGTCTTACAGGGATCTGCCGCTTCGTTTGGCAGAACCCGGTATCGTGCACCGGAACGAAAAGTCCGGCCAGCTGCACGGCCTGATGCGGGTGCGCTGCTTCACACAGGACGATGCGCATATCTACATTACTTCTGAGCAGATCAAGGACGAGATCAGAAGGATCATCGAGATCATCGACAGCTTATACAAGCTGTTCGGCTTTGAATATACCATCGAGCTTTCTACGAGACCGGAAGATTCCATGGGCTCTGATGAAGACTGGGAAGCCGCAGAATCCGGCCTGAAAGAAGCCCTGGAGGCCCTCGGCCTTGCCTATGTGATCAATGAAGGCGATGGCGCTTTCTATGGTCCCAAGATCGATTTCCATTTACGTGACTGCCTGGGCCGTACCTGGCAGTGCGGCACCATCCAGCTGGATTTCCAGCTGCCGCAGCGGTTTGAACTGGAGTACATGGGAGAGGACGGAAAACGGCATCGTCCTATTATGATCCACCGCGTGGTATTCGGTTCCGTAGAGCGGTTCATCGGCATCCTGATCGAGCATTTTGCCGGTGCCTTCCCCACCTGGCTTGCCCCGGTGCAGGTAAAGGTACTGCCCATTTCGGATAAGTTCGAAGCCTATGCCGGCCAGGTCCATGAGGCCCTGGAAGAAGCAGGACTCAGGGTAGAAACAGACCTTCGTTCGGAAAAGATCGGCTATAAGATCCGCCAGGCGCAGCTGGAAAAAGTG
>CACZSO010000114.1 GCA_902783795.1 uncultured Eubacteriales bacterium | reverse complement strand
TTTCCGGCGTTGATGAATATATCGATGATC
The DNA here is from genome assembly GCA_902783795.1 of uncultured Eubacteriales bacterium. Lineage (GTDB taxonomy): Bacteria > Bacillota > Clostridia > Lachnospirales > Lachnospiraceae > UBA1267. Next base: position 8,651 of record CACZSO010000114.1, on the reverse strand, counting down.
GGTATGCCAGGGAGAAAATACAGCAGGAATACCGGGACAGAAACTTACGAAGACGTCGCCAGGCACTTTTTCAGGCGATGCAGAGAGAAGAGCGGGAAAGCTTCAGCCGGCCCCGGCCTGCTGTTTCAGGAGCGTCCGCCGCAGAAGAAAGACCAGACTTTTACGAAGAAGCTGAAGAGGCAGATAAAGAGCCGGAGAACAGCCGTGAGTATACCCGGCCGTCAGCAGGAATATCGGCGCATGATGACATGCCAAAGATGGCTCATTTCATGCCCCAGATCCGGGAAGAGGCATCCCGGGAAAAAAACACGGCTTTTTCCCGGCCGAAAAAGAAAAAACGGACCCTGGAAGAGGTGATCGCCGAGACTCATGAAACATGGCAGGAAAGCCTGTTCCGGCTGATCGATGAAAAAGGCTATTCAGATACGGACGTGTATAAAAGAGCCAATATCGACCGGAAGCTCTTTTCCAAGATACGGTCCAATCGTGATTACCAGCCTAAAAAGATCACAGCCGTAGCTTTGGCGCTCGGCCTGAAACTGAGTCTGGATGAGACCCGGGACTTTTTGATGAGAGCCGGGTACGCCCTGTCTCCGGGCAATACGTTTGACCTGATCATCGAGTATTTCATAGAACAGGGAGTCTATGATACTTATGTCATAAACCTGGCCCTTTTTGATCATGACCAGTCGCTTCTGGGGGCGTGACAGTCATATGAGCATCGGATGCAGTGCCGCATAAATGTCGCTTTCCAGGCGACCAAAAGAGGATCCTCCTGATTTATAATTCACCATGTAAGATGAGAGATGAGCAAAGATAAGCTTTACATGATCTCATCCGGACATGAAGGAAAGCTTCTTTAGAAGGAGCTGAGAAATATAAAAAGGAGGACAGATCACATGAAAAAGGGACTCACAGAAATCGTTTTTATCTTAGACCGCAGCGGCTCCATGAGCGGACTGGAGGCGGATACCATCGGCGGGTATAACGCCATGCTGACGCAGCAGAAAAAAGAAGAAGGAGAAGCGCTGGTATCCACTGTGCTTTTTGACCACGAGACTCAGGTGATCCACGATCGCGTACCCCTGGATCAGGTGGAAGAACTTACTTCCGAAGAATATTATGTCCGTGGGACTACGGCCCTTTTAGATGCGCTGGGCGGCGCTATCCATCACATCGGAAACGTCCATAAATACGCCAGAGAAGAGGACCGGCCGGAGAAGACCCTGTTCATCATCACGACGGATGGCATGGAAAATGCCAGTCATACGTATACTTATAAAAAAGTCCGGCAGATGGTAGAGCGGCAGAAGGAAAAATATCATTGGGAGTTCATCTTCCTGGGCGCAAATATCGATGCGGTCCAGGTGGCGGGCCAGTTCGGTGTACAGGCGAACCGTGCGGTGAGATATGAGAATGACTCGGAAGGAACTCAGCTGAATTACAGAGTCATGTCTAACATGGTATCCTTTGCCAGACGGTCATCTTCGGTAAAAGAGATGCAGGCAGGCTTTGATGCAGAAGAGATGCTGGCACCTATCCGGGAAGATTATGAAAAAAGGCACAAAAAGTAATAACAGGGCAGTCTGAGTAAGACTGAAAGGGGGGAGGCAGAGGCCTCCCCTCTGTTATATCTCCCATAAGTCAAGGATTTCAGACTTGCATTATCCGGAAAATAAGTTATAATTTCTCTTACGCACAGCTAATATCCTGGCAAACATCTTTTCGTTCAAAACAGTTCTTACCTTTCAGAAGAAAAGTAATTTCCCTGTAATTCTGTCAACTTGTTTATTAGGTTGTAAAACGGCTGCCTGTAATTTCCGGCATTCAGGCTCGCCGTTTTTCCTTAGCAGGGTTTCTTTAGTGAAATTTGATCAGCATGGATCGTGTCATTTAAGCATTGATCCGGGAGAATTTGTACTGAACCCTCTCATATACATAATAGGCACCCTTCGATGAGATCACAATCATAGAAGATGGATACTATGCAAAATGATGCAGACGTTTGGTATCCCTTACCAAAAGCCGTATTAGCAGTATAAGGGAACTAAACATGCTCACAGAATGGATTAGTATCCTTGGGACGAAGTATCTGTCTCAAGTGAGGGGGACTAATAATAAGTAGATGAAGATATGGTATCACTTCTCAGGAGCACAATTCCTGGGTGAAGCATACTAATCGTAATCAGATGATAGTCTGGTATCCACTTCTGGAAGTCATAGGCATTTATCCAGGGTACTAAATAAACCGGTTGACTGATCTGGGACCTTTAGGATGAACAGTCAGCCTTAAGTGAGGTGTACTAATGAACGGCAACAGAAAATATGGTGCCACCCCACAACAATTTTGATTCCAAGTGAAGCATACTAATAATATTGAGTTAAAGATCTGGTATTCCTGAGAAAGATCAACACCTATGATTCAAGGATAGCATGCCTATGAGGCAGTTTTATTTTGAACTGAAAGGATCGTACAGCCTGAGGCGGGGAAAACAGCATACAGAAAAAGAGAAGGAGAAGTTATGATTTCTATATCTGAACAGATCAAAATGACAGAACAGGTGTTATCGCGGGCGGAACGCAGTTATAAGGGAAGACTGGAAGGAACATTAGTCGTAGCAAAAAGAGGCGGCAGTGTGAAATATTATCTTCAGACAGAACATGGAAAAAAACGCAGATACTTGCCTAAAACCCAGGACAAAGCCATAAGAAGACTGGCACAGGCTGAATATGACAAGTCATTCTTAAAAGCAGCTAAGACTTTAATGAAATCTTTGAAGACCATAGAGAAGGCGGGAGCAGAACGAAGTGCGGCGGAACTATACAGAGCACTGACAAGACCATATGATGATCTCAGCAAAGAACGAAAACAGTTAGTCATTCCTTATATCCTGCCGACAGAAGACTATATCAGAGAATGGGAAAACAAGCCTATGGAACCATTTCCGGTCAATGAGGAACAAACCTTCTTTTTGACGGAAAAAGGAGATAAAGTCCGTTCAAAAAGCGAGAAGATCATTGCAGACAAGCTTTTTCACGAGGGAATTCCTTACCGTTATGAGGCAGTACTGGATCTGCAGGGAGTCAAAGTCCATCCGGATTTTACACTATTAGATACGAAGGAAAGAACAGAGATCTATTTTGAACATTTTGGAATGATGCAGGATCCGGATTATTGCAGAAATGCATTGAATAAGATCGCTCATTACGAAAAATGCGGCTGCCGTCTGGGAAGAGAGCTTTTATGCACTTTTGAGTCGGCAGAAAATCCGCTGGATATGAAGACGCTGGACAGCAAACTTATGAGCCTGAAAAATGAATGACTTCTGTACGGGCGTTTCCCAGATCATTAAGGTAATATAAAGTCTGCCCTGCCTCAGACAGCAGGACAGGCTTTATCAATTCTTACATATTTGAGTGAATGCGCAAAATCATTTTAAGGTTTTTTTTGTGACATATTGACAAAAAAAGTTTTGTGGTTATAATGATATTGTTGTAAATGTTCGGATTGCTGTTTTTGCTTTTCAGGGAAGCTTTCGGTGCATGCCGGAATAAAGAAAAAGGGAAAACTGAAAGACGGACAAATAGTTATTTCTCATATTTAAGGAGGAGAAAAAAGATGAAAATGCGTAAACTCCTTGCACTGCTTTTAGCAGCTGTCATGGTATGCGCGACGCTTGCAGCCTGCGGCGGAGACAGCACCCCGTCTACTTCGAAGCCGGCTGAAAGCCAGTCCGAAAAAGCGACTGAGAAACCGACTGAAAAAGAGTCTGAAAAAGCTACTGATGCACCTTCTTCCGAAGAAGCACAGCCCTCATCTGAAGAAGCACAGCCTTCTTCCGAAGAAGGTCCTGTGACTGACCTTCCCAGAGAAGAGACCGTTTATTTCGGCGGTCTGCAGTGGGGCGTGGTAGCCACCTGGAACCCCATCGGCGTTACCCAGAACAACTTCGCCATCAGCGCAGTGGCCAGCGGTTCCCGTACGATAATGTTCGAGACCCTGTACATGTACAACTTCATGGACGGCTCTCTGCAGCCTTTGCTGGCTGACGGTGATCCCGAGTGGAGCGATGATATGTCCACCATGACCGTTAAGATCAAAGAAGCTGCGAAATGGTCAGACGGCACTCCCGTTACCGCTACCGACGTAGCGAAGACCCTGGAAGTTTCCAAGGCGATCGGCAACGGTACTGCTACCACCTACGGCGCTTACATCGATGACATCGAAGTCGTTGATGAAAAGACCGCTGTCTTCCATCTGGCCCTTAACGAAGAAGGCGTTCCGAAGAACCCCCTGCTTGTTAAGGACTATCTCGTAGGCGTTTATGTCTGCCAGGCTGCCTGGATGGACAAGGTCTGCGAGCGCAACAACAATGATGCTTCCGCTATCCTTCAGGATAAGGCAGAAGACGTTGTGTGGTCCGGCCCCTACACCAGACTGTATGATAATGATCAGAAGGTCGTGTTAGTCCGTGACGACAACTATTGGGGACAGGATGAGTCCATGTGGGGAACCCTCCCGGCTCCGAAGTACCTTGCTCATGCACTTTATGCTGACAACGCCGCTACCGAAGTTGCCTTCAAGGCCGGCCAGATCGACGTTAACCAGCAGTTCATCGGCAACGTCCAGAAGATGTGGCTTGATGAGAAGCTTCCCATTTCCACTTATTACGATGATGAGCCTTACGGTGTCTGCTTAGGCATGCCCACCGGCTGGTTCAACATGAACATCCCGGTCATCGCCGAGAATGTTGCTCTTCGTAAAGCTATCGCTATCGCTGTTGACTATCCTGCTATCATCGAGAACGCCATGACGAACCAGTCTCCGTCCTTCGAAGATGTTCCTCGTTCTCTGATGAACCCCACCGCCGGTGAACAGGCTCTGTATGATCATGACGCTGTCAAGGATCTGCAGTGGGCCGGCAATGATATCGAAGGTGCTAAGAAGCTTCTTGACGAAGCAGGCATCGTTGACTCCGACAATGATGGCTGGCGTGAATACAAGGGCGAGAAGATCACCCTGAAGGCAGTCTGCCCGAACGGCTGGTCTGACTGGCAGGCAGCTATGGAGATCGTAGCCTCCGCCGGTAAGGAGATCGGTGTGGAGATCACCACCCTGTATCCCAATGCTGATATGTACATTCCTGATATCCAGGATCCTGATCAGAAAGATTATGAGATCTTCATGTGGTCTCCCGCAACCGCTGCTCCTTCTTCACCCTGGGCGCGTGTTATGGGCTTCATGAGCAAAGATTATGTCGGTGTTAAGAACAACGGTTCCGGTAACTGGGGTCAGTATGTCAATGATGAAGCGGATGCTCTTCTGAAGAAGATCCCCACCATAACGGATGAAAAAGAGCTCAAAGACGCTTACACCAGACTGACTGAGATCTACTTAACCGACGTACCCAGCTTCTCGCTGATGTATCGTCCTGCTTTCTTCGATGCAGTTAACGAAACTGTCTGGACAAACTATCCTTCTGCAGATGACGGAAGAAATATTCCTCCTGCAAACTGTGTGTCCGGTTACGGTATCCGTGCCCTGTTCGAACTTGAACTTGCTGATTGATAAATCGCTGAGGGGTGGCCGTGTTCCTGTAGGACACGGCCGCCCTTTTTTCAAATGTGAAGGAGTAGTCAGATGTCAAAAGGCTATAGAAAGTATTTCGGGAAGAAGCTCATCTGGTTCGTGGTCACTTTGTTCTTTGCTGTGGTGCTGAACTTCCTGCTTCCCCGCCTGATGCCATCGGATCCCGTAGCGTCTATCGTCAACAAGGTGATAGGTTCTTCTACGGATACGACAGCCGCTCAGGAAATGTATAATCATTTTGCTGAGGAATTCGGGACTAATAAACCCCTGATCACTCAGTTTTTCATTTATGTTAAAAACCTGTTCCAGGGTAATTTGGGCACCTCGTTCAGCCAGTACCCCAGAAAGGTTTCTGATATTATCAAGACCTCTATCGGATGGACCCTGGCCCTCCAGATCCCAGCTATTATCGTGGGCTGGATCCTGGGCAACGTTTTAGGTGCGGTAGCCGCCTATATCAGAAAGGGCTGGGATAAAGTAGTTATGCCGGTATCCATGTTCATCAGTAATATCCCGGCTTTCGGCTCTGCCATTATCCTGCTGTATATTTTCGCAATCAAACTGAAGGTAGCCCCGGTAGCCGGAGCTTATAGTTATGAGATGATCCCGAACTTCAGCTGGAAGTTTATCTCTTCAGTTATTCAGCATTACCAGCTGCCCTTCTGGTCCATCGTTCTTATCTCTATCGGCGGCCAGGCCATCGGTATGAGATCTATGTCCATTTATGAATTAAATGCGGACTACGTTAAGTACTCCCGTTTCTTAGGTATAAGAGATAAGAAGATCGTCGGATACGTGTTCCGGAACGCCATGCTGCCCCAGGTCACTGGTCTGGCCATGTCCTTAGGTACCTCCATCGGCGGCGCCCTGGTAGCAGAGAGAGTCTTCTCTTACCCAGGCCTTGGCAGCACCATGTTCGGCGCTGTTACTTCCGCTGACTATCCGCTGATCTCTGCCTGTACGTTGATGATCACCTTGATGGTGCTTATCGTGACCCTGCTTCTGGACGTCATCTACGGCTTCATTGATCCGCGTGTCAAAGCCGCGCAGTTCGATGCTTAAAGGAGGAGTCAAAGATGAAAAGTACATTAAAGCAATTACTGCATTCTCCTAAATTCATGACAGGACTGATCACCTTCCTGGTGGTCCTGATCCTGGTCATCGTTTACCCCTTCATCGTTCCCGGTGATCCCTTGGAGCGTATAGGCGTGGGTACCTTTGCAAAACCCGGTATCTATTTCTCTCTTTATGACTCTGTTACGACACAGCGTGAGACGCTGAAGCTCTCCAATGCGGATGAGAAGCGTATGGCTGCCGCAGTTGACGAAGAAGATAAGGCAGCTATGAAGGAGCTGATCAAAAAAACGGAGACGGCCTATGACGGAGATCTGGATGACACTGTCTTCCTCATAGAGGTCTGGGAAGAGAATTATGATGCCATGATGCAGACGAAGATGAAGTCTGCGGATAAGAAATACTATCAGCGTATTCAGAAAAGACTGGAAGCTTTAAAGAGCGCCGACAATATGCTGGTGTATGATGAAGACAGTGAAGATTCCAAGACCACCATCACCAAGACTGACTACGTCAGGACCGGTGCCGTGGCCAATGTCAAGGTCCTGCCTCTGGGTACGGAAAACTTCGGCCGTGACATGCTGAAGGAACTGCTGGCCGCTGCCGGAACCTCCCTGAAGATCGGTCTTCTGGCCGGTATCGTCGCTACGCTCCTGGGCCTGTTCTTCGGTCTTCTTTCCGGCTATTTAGGCGGCTGGGTGGATGAGGTCATCATGTTCATTACCACCATGTTCACCGTCATCCCCGGCTTCGTGCTCCTGATCCTCATTTCCTACTCTTTAGGACAGGAAGCCCGCGGCCCCATGATCATAGCCGTCGTCATCGGTCTGACATCCTGGACCTGGACAGCCCGTTCCGTGCGTTCACAGGTCATCTCGCTTCGTAACCGTGACCATGTTAACCTGTCCAAGATCTCCGGCCACAGCCTGGCCCGGATCATCCTGACGGACATCCTGCCTTACATCGCCTCCTATGTGGTGATGGCATTCATCCTTCAGGTGTCTTCCGGTATCCTGGCAGAAGCCCAGCTTTCTCTGTTAGGCTTAGGACCGAAGACCACGACCACACCTACGTTGGGCCTGATGATGAACTGGGCCATGAACTACTCAGCTCATACGAATGGCTCCTGGTGGGCATACTTCCCGGTCATCTTTATTATTGCCGCTATCACGTTCTCTCTGAACCAGATGAATACCGGCATGGACCAGGTGTTTAACCCGGCACTGCGTGACTAAGGAGGGATGTATGGGAAAAGCAATGCTTGAGGTCAGAAACCTCAAAACAAAGTATATCACCCGTTTTGGTGAAGATGTTTACTCCGTGGACGATGTCAGCTTCAAGATCGAAGAAGGCAAATCCTTAGGTATTGCCGGTGAATCCGGCTGCGGCAAGTCCACACTGGCACTGTCCGTCATGGGTTATTATTTCGCTCCGCTGCATTACATGAGCGGCGATATCATCATAGACGGCGTCAATATTTCAGGTATGGATCCGGATAAAGTCAGAACCTCCGTTTTAGGTACGGAGATCGCCTACATTCCGCAGGCAGCCATGAACGCGTTAAACCCCACCATGAAGATCATCCGGTTTATCGAGGATGTGATCCGGGCTCATGATCCCAAAGCCACGAAGGCGGAGATCAGAGAGCGGGCGGAACAGCGTTTTGCCGAGCTGGGCCTGGGCAAGGAAGTTCTGGACCGTCATGCCGTAGAACTTTCCGGCGGTATGAAGCAGCGTACCGTCATCGCGGTATCCACCATCCTTTCGCCGAAGGTGCTGATCGCGGATGAGCCTTCGAGCGCCCTGGATGTGACCAGTCAGAAGATGGTCATCAAGATGATGCGTGAGCTGATGGAGAAGGGGTATATCAAGTCCATGCTCTTCATCACGCACGAGCTGCCGCTGCTTTACAATGTAACTGACGATATCATGGTCATGTATGCAGGTCAGATCGTGGAACGGGGCTCGGCCAAAGAGATGGTCTTTG
>CACZSO010000113.1 GCA_902783795.1 uncultured Eubacteriales bacterium | reverse complement strand
GGTTCTGATATTCCGGAGATCCTTACCTATGCGGAAGGACTTAAGAAAGAATATGAGGAACTCTTTCAGTTTGACCAGGATAAGGAACAGATCTTACAGGAACTGGAAAAAGAGCAGCAGGTCCTGATGAAGAAAGCAGGAGTGCTTCATGAGGCCAGAGTACAGGCAGCAGAGATCTTTTCAAAGAAGATGGAAGAAGCCCTGAAAGATCTGAACTTTCTGCATATCGTTTTTGTGACAGAAGTAGAAGGGACACGGCGCTTTACGGCTTCCGGTGCGGACGATGTCCGGTTCCTGATCTCCACCAACCCGGGAGAAGAAGTGAGGCCTTTATCCAGGATCGCATCCGGCGGCGAACTCTCACGCATCATGTTAGCCATAAGAGCATTGTCCGCTGATACGGACCAGATCCCCACCTTGATCTTTGATGAGATAGACCAGGGGATCAGCGGCAGGACAGCGGCTCTGGTGGCAGGAAAGATGCAGACCATCGCCGACAGCCATCAGGTGATCTGTATCAGCCATCTGCCTCAGATCGTGGCAGCGGCAGACCAGAATTATCTTATAGAAAAATCTGTGGAAGACACCCAGACAGTAACTGAACTTAAAGCCCTGTCCTATGATGATTCCCTGAAAGAGATAGCCCGGCTTTCCGGTTCCGGGGAGATCACCCAGGCTAATCTTGAAAATGCGGCAGAACTAAAATCAAGGTCACGCAGGAAATCATGACATTTGATGTAACGGAGACTTTTATTTTAATGTCTATTACTATGGATCGTGGCAAGGACCTTAAGAAGAAATAAGGATTACTCATGGAAGACGAAAAGATCATAGCGCTTTTTAAAGAACGCGATGAAAGAGCCATCAGCGAAGTCACGGAGAAATATGGCCGGTATCTAAGCAAGGTATCCTATAATATCCTGAAAAACCATGAGGATACGGAGGAGTGCCTGAATGATACGCTGATTCGTGCGTGGAATGCCATACCGCCGGCAGAACCTGTTTATTTGAAGGCTTTTCTGACAAAGATCATCAGAAATCTGTCCTTAAACCGGCTGAAAGACTCTCAGGCAAAAAAACGAGGCGGCGGTGAATATGACATTGCCCTGGAAGAGATCCAGGACTTCCTTCCGGACGAAGCAGAAGTGGAAGACCGTATCGATGGGATCCTCCTGAGAGATATGATCGAGACTTTTCTGAAAGGGCTGCCTAAAAAACAGCGTATCGTATTTGTACAGCGGTATTTCTTCCTGGATCCGGTGCTGACTATAGCGGAAAAGAACGGAATGACAGAATCTGGTGTCAAAACTACTCTTTTCAGGGTCAGGAACCGTTTGAAAGAATATCTTGAAAAAGAAGGAGTTCCCGTATGAGCAGAGAAGATTTTCTGGATGCCATAGGCCAGATAAGCGAGACTTTTGTCGAAGAGGCATCAGAGAGTTCCTACAACAGAAGAATAAACAGAATAAGGAATTTCTCCCTGCTGGCAGCCGCTGTACTGGTACTGGGCATATCGGTAAGGTTTTTCCTGCCCGGAATTCTGGGAGCAAAGACGACGGCACCGAATGCTGAAGGTGGAATAGCCCTGGTGACATCAGACAGAGAAGCCAGGGATGAAAAAACAGGGAATGTGGATGGAGAAGATGCTCAGGTTACGAACAGGGCTGGAGAACTGACCCAGGAGATTAATGAACAGCAGGAGTATTATTCCTCGGCTCCGAAATCTGACATAGCAGTCTCTGATGCTCCAGAAGGAGATGACAGAAATGACTCAGAAATAGTGTCTCCTGCAAATACCGGATCTTATATTCCGGAAGGCATCAATATAGAAGCAGCCGTATCACCGGAAAACAGAGATGCTTACCTGATGTATGTGGAAATAGACCAGGATAAGATAAGCGGCTGGGAGATCAGTGGATTAGTGGCTGCTTCCAGTAAAGAACTCTTCCGGAAGGAAGAAGACGGCTATATCAGTGTGCTTTATGAATTAGATGAAGTGAAACTCTCTGAGGATGATATTGTAGCCTGGCTGAATGTTTCTGTGAATGAAGAGAATGAAGAAGTATATGAGGTCCCTGTTTTTAGTTCTGTTGATGAAATGAGTCCAAAGATGCAGGAGGCTTTATCTCAGGCTCTTGTTCAAGCTGCAGAATAAAAAAAGATAAGGATATCCATGATCTATCGCAATGTTTTAGAAGCCGTGGGCCATACCCCCTGGTCCGGCTGACCCAGACCGCACCGGCAGACTGCGCCGGGATCCTGGTCAAGATAGGCATTGGAGAGGAGATCATTCCTGAGATCCTGGACCGGGATATGAGTACGATAAGCTTATAAAATATGGTCTAAATATTGATCTTTGCATTTACATGGCCGGAGGCTGACGATAGTCTCCGGCTCTTTTCATAAACAGGAATACTATACCTCTTCTGCGGATAGATCCGAACAGAAATGGATTTACAGAGGAGGGTATCGTATGTTGGAACAGTGGAATTACGGGGACAGCGTTGCCGGCATCTCATTTCCATAAGCTATATCCTCGAGGTGGATACTAAATGCAACTTCTTACAGTTCTGGTCCCTGTTTTCTCGAGCTATTTTTTCCTTTATGAATACCAAATCTTAGGACATGCTATTTTAGTATCTTTTTCCGGGACGATCCGGATCGTTAGTAGATACTAAATCCAGTCTCATTCTATTTCAGTACTCCTTTTTTTCGAGATTCATCCCAGGGCGAGGATACTAAATCCAGTCTCATTCTATTTCGGTACACCTTTTTCATAAGATTCATCCTGAAGCGTGGATACTAAATCCAGTCTCTTTCTATTTCGGTTCCAGTTTTCACAAGATTCAATCTGAAGCAAGGATACTAGATCCATTGACATAAGATTTTAGTATCCGTTTTTATCGAAATATGATGGAGCTTAGGGATACTAAAGTTAAATGATATGCAATATAGGTATCCCTTCTTAAAAAGTCTGTGCCTTTTTTATCATGTACAGTTAAGAAATGAGGTGAAAGACATGTATATGTTGAACCGGGAAAGCAGGGTCGTCTCTGGAAAAGTATGCGTGAACGGAAAAGCCGGTAGAATGCGAATGCAATTTTCACTTTTTTCGTGAAGAAGCAGAAAAGGGAAATGGAAAAAGATTCGTCATCTAAAGAACAAAACGGATAAACTTGTCATTAATTCTAAAATGTTTTAAAAACTCGATTATTCTGTAAAAACAGGCTAAAAACGCCGGATTTGTAACAATTCTGTAACAAATACGCTTGATTGCTTCTTGACTTCCCTCTTGCCAAGGTCTATAATGGAGGCGTAAACTTAAAAATGTTACAGAAAGGTTACAAAACTATGGGAAAATATTTTGGCACTGATGGATTCCGCGGCGAAGCAGGTGTAGAGCTGACCGCTGAACACGCATTTAAGATCGGCCGTTATTTAGGCTGGTATTTCAAAAAAGCAAATAAGGAACCGGCCAGGATCGTTATCGGCAAGGATACCAGGCGTTCTTCTTATATGTACGAGAACGCATTGGCGGCCGGTATCACCGCTTCCGGTTCTGACGCATATCTGCTGCACGTCTGCACGACGCCCTGTGTGTCTTATATAACCAGGACTGAGAAGTTCGACTGCGGCGTTATGATCTCAGCCTCTCACAATCCTTTCAGCGATAACGGCATTAAGCTGATGAACTGGGAAGGGGAGAAGATGGACGATGATATGCAGGACGGTCTGGAGCATTTCATTGACGGAATGCCGGCAGATCTTCCTTATGCGACAGGCGCTGACATCGGCAAGACTATCGATTTCTATACCGGCCGGAACCGTTATATCGGCTACCTGATCAGCCTTGCGACCCGCTCTTTTGAAAAGCATAAAGTAGCGCTTGACTGCGCGAACGGTGCTTCCTGGATGATCGCCCGTTCTGTGTTTGATGCTCTTGGCGCTAAGACTTATGTGATCAATGATCAGCCGGACGGCACGAATATCAATGTGAACTGCGGTTCCACCCATATTGATGGCCTTCGGAAATATGTGGCAGAGAACAACCTGGACGTAGGGTTCGCTTTCGATGGTGATGCGGACCGGTGTCTGGCAGTGGATGAAAATGGTAACGAGGTGAACGGAGATAAGATCATGTATCTGTGCTCCAAATGGATGAAGGCTAACGGCCTGCTTCCTTCCAACACCTGTGTTACTACGATCATGTCGAATATCGGCCTGTTTAAGGCGCTGGATGAGATTGGCGTAAATTATGTGAAGACTGCTGTCGGTGACCGTTATGTTTACGAGAACATGAAGGAAAATGATCATATGATCGGCGGAGAACAGTCCGGCCATATCATTTTCCGGAAATACGGCCATACCGGTGATGGTCTGATCACGGCTATCATGGTCATGTCTGTCATGATCGATACGAATCTGCCGCTGTCTGCTTTAGCAGCAGGCTGCGAGATGTATCCGCAGGTCTTAAAGAACGTGGAAGTGGATGATAAGGATGAGACCATGAATGATCCTGCCGTCCAGGCCCAGGTAGAAGCCTGCACAAAGGAACTGGGTGACAATGGCCGGGTGCTGTTAAGAAAATCCGGTACAGAACCGGTACTCCGTGTCATGGCAGAAGCCGGCACGCTGGATGCCTGCGAGCGCAATGTAAATGCTATCATCAAGTCCATGAAAGATTCCGGACATCTGTTAAAGATCAGGTAAGGAGGCTGTTTTATGTATACCATTAACGATCTTTATACCCTGGAAGAAACCTATCCTGAAGCAAAGGCTTACCTTTCACAGTTTACCTATCCCTGGGAAGCACTGAAAGGTATCAAGGAGCTGATCCTTGAGATCGGGAAAAATCTGCCGGAAGATGAGTTTGACCATCCCTCGGAAGATGTCTGGATCGCAAAGGATGCCACTGTTTTTGCCACGGCTTATATAGGCGGGCCCTGCATCATCGGACATAATACCGAAGTGCGCCAGTGTGCCTTCGTCCGTGGTTCGGCCCTGGTAGGCAGCAACTGTGTGGTAGGAAATTCCACAGAGCTTAAGAATGTGATCCTGTTCAACAATGTGCAGGTCCCCCATTATAACTATGTGGGCGACTCCATTTTAGGCTACAAATCCCATATGGGCGCCGGCTCCATCACATCTAATGTGAAGTCAGATAAGCTGAATGTGGTGATCAAGGACGGCACCACCCAGATCGAGACCGGTCTTAAAAAGGTGGGTGCCATGTTAGGCGACTTCGTGGAAGTGGGCTGTAATTCTGTTTTGAATCCCGGCACCGTCATCGGACGGGAATCAAATATATACCCGACCAGCTGTGTGAGAGGCGTAGTCCCGGCACATTCTATCTGGAAGGGCAGCGATAACGTAGTAGAGAAATATTAAAGAAGGAGAATCTGATGAAAGTTTTTGTCGTTGATACGTATGAAGAAGGCGCAAAGATCTGTGCCGATATGTTTGAAGAGATCATCCGGAATAAGCCGGATGCCTGTATAGGCCTTGCTACCGGATCTTCACCACTGGGCCTTTACAAAGAACTGGCCAGAAGATGTAAGGAAGAAGGACTGGATTTCTCTCAGGTCCACACGGTCAACCTGGACGAATATGTGGGTCTGGAAGGCACGCACGAGCAGTCTTACCGTTTCTTCATGGATGATAATCTGTTCAACCATATTAACATTGATAAGGCGAATACCTTCGTCGTCAAGGGAACCGGCGATCCGGAAGCTAACTTAAAGGAGTTCAATGATCTCCTGGATGCAACAGACCGTGATATCCAGCTGTTAGGCGTTGGCCCCGACGGCCACCTTGCGTTCAACGAGCCCCACCAGCAGATGTGGGATGAAGCACATATTGAAGTGCTGGATGATTCCACTATCGAAGCAAATAAGCGCTTTTTCGCTTCTAAAGAAGAGGTGCCCACCAGCGCATTCACCATGGGTATGGGCGGCATCATGAGAGCTAAAAAACTTCTCATGATCATCTCCGGAAATAAGGCCGATGCAGCGAAGAAACTCCTGATCGACGGAAAGATCGATCCCATGTGCCCCTGCACTTTCTTAAGGATGCACCGGGATGCCAATGTGATAATCGAGAAGGCATTGGCGGATGAGATCGGCTACAAAGGCTGAAGAATGAAATGACACCAGAAAGGAAAGGACCCGGTCATCTGACCAGGTCCTTTTTCTTATTCACCTCGCTGTTCGCGGATCACTTTACCCATGTTCCACAGCCGGATGGATTTGATCTCCGCTTCAGCTTTTTCCTCTTCGTTATCATAACGGATAAAAGAGGTGTGGGTGCCGCAGATGGGGCAGGTGACATATACGCACCAGCCGCCTTCGTGTTCTAAATATGCACTGTCTTCGTGACAGACGGGACAATCCCGATATTCATCCATAACAGATCCCTCCTTACATTAGAAGACCCGAACCAGGATCTTTTCATACAGTATACACAAAATATCATCATTTGGAAAGAGGAAATACAAAAGCCTTGTGTCCCATTTTTGTGTGTGGTAAAATATAAGAACAGAATAGCGCTCAGCGATGAGCATAAGACAAGGTGATCAGCATGTGGAAATATTTTGGCGTTTTTGTCAATACATTGACAGTCCTTATGGGAAGCAGCCTGGGACTGTTTTTAAGAAAACGCACCGGGAAAAAGAAGAAGAGTGACAGGGAAGAACTGCCGGATGTCATGATGGTATGTCTGGGATTCTGTACAGTGTTTGCTGCCATGTCAGGTCTGATAGGCATCGAAAGCGGTGTTCAGGCTTTGATGGTGGTATTCAGCATGGTGCTGGGCCTTCTTATAGGCTGGGGCCTTCGGATCGATGACAGGCTGAATGCTTTGGGAGACAGTATTCTGAAGCGGTTTTCAAACGAAGATACCGACAGGAAAAATCCGGCGGAGGGTGTCATCACAGCTATCTTATTATTCTGCATCGGATCCATGACAGTTCTGGGATCTTTCCAGAGTGCGGCAAATCCGGCAGAGAAGCTGGTGCTGGATCATCATACGACACTTCTCATCAAATCAATGCTGGATCTTGTATCTTCTACCTGTCTTACCGTCGTCTTTGGCGCTTCTGTCATGGGGGCAGCCTTGTTCGTCCTGGTGTTTCAAGGCCTTCTGG
>CACZSO010000112.1 GCA_902783795.1 uncultured Eubacteriales bacterium | reverse complement strand
GTCTCTAAATACATTTCTCCGGATTCATGCATGATAAAACTCCTGTATTGAAAGAAAGAACAAAAAAGTTGCTGCTAAGTAGTTAGGAAAAGTATAACATGAAGTTAATGGAAATTCAAGTATGCAGGAAAGAGAGACAAGGGATCTCGTGAGATCATAATTTTTCTTGACTGTTAATCAGGCATTACTTATAATGACCATAGATCACCATGCAAACTCACTCATTCGAACATAAGGAGGTTTTATGATGAATCATATTCGAATTAGGCGCCTTAGTGCCATTGGGATATGCTTCCTCATCCTGTTGGGTCTGACAGCCTGCAGTATCACCAGCATCATTCCTTCAAAATCATCTGGTACACCAGCCCCGACAGGTGAAAGCATTCCCAAGGTGTCGATATTGCTTGTCTATGACACTAACGAAATCGCCCGGCTTCAAGATGCTTTGCCCCGTATCAATGATGCCGTAAATAATCTGGTATTTCATGATCTGGGGTTCCAGGCATCGCTCACCCTGATGGATCAGTTAGAGTTTTTTCCAAATGCTGAAAAGATTCTGACTTCCGGGGAATATGACCTGTTTTCAGATGGTTATGGGGCTCTTCAGCGGTATGTACGGGAAGGAAAAGTCCTGGATATGACGCCGTATCTGGAAGGAGAAGGGGCCAGTGTTCTTAGTACGTATGAGTTTCCTGAACTGGTGACAGCCTTTAAGATCAATGATGCCCTTTACGGTCTTCCGGTACATACCGCATCAGCTTGCGGGCCAGCTGTTCTTTTCAATAAAGAAGTTCTTGAAGAGTACGGTCTGGATGCTTCACAAATCAAAACTTTTGAAGATGTGGAAGCCCTCTATGAAGAAGCTGCTGCTTCAGAGCCTGGAATGTATTTGACTCAGGTTTCCCTGATGGATCTTTATGGGTATCCGCCTCTTCCCTTTGATTTTCTTGTCACCCGGAGCGGAGGTTTAAACATGCTGGCAGCTCTGACGGGAGATATCGAAAATGAGACTGCAGTCCGCTGTCTATATGAAACAGACGAGTATTGGGAATGGGCTGAGACCCTTTATCGCTGGGATTCGAAACATTGGCTGTATCCGGACAGTCTGACGTCAATGAATCACACATCTGAGCTGTTGGGCAGCAGAGAAGTCTTTTCTCTGTTTATTACACAGTATAATCCTTTTGAACTTTCAGATTATGAAGGATATTGTGGCTCGGAACTGGTGGCAGTTCCATTGTCAGATACAGCCATTACCACTGCCCAACGATCCGTGCTGCCTTACTGGATGGTAGCTGCTTCCAGCAAGTATCCGGACTGTGCTGTCAGACTCCTGGAGTACATGAATACATCCGGCGATATGATGAATCTCCTGAGCTGGGGCCAGGAAAATGTAGATTATATAATAGGAGATTATGGTCTTCTGGATTATCCTTCAGGGAACACTTCCGGAATATGGCACTTTAATAATGGCGGCTGGCTTCCTAATCAGTATTTGCTCACTCCCTGGGCAGATCAGGATCCCTATGTTTATGAAGAGATGCAAAGGATCAACCGTACAGCCTTGCGCTCTAAACTGCTGGGGTTTGGTCCGGACACCTTCCCCTTCGATCAGGAAATGGAAGACTGCTGGGAAGTACTGAAAAAATACCAGGATGAGGCCGCAGGACGGGCTATAGACCCTTACAACGAGCTGCCCAAAATGGTGGATGAAATGTATGACCGTAAGCTTGGGAGGGTCATCAGTGAAATACAACGCCAGGCAGACGAATTCCTGGAAGAGAAGGAAAAAGGCTATGGCGTTTCTCCAGAGCAGGAGCAGTAGGGTCAAAAGGGATATAAAAAACAACATTGCCTGCCGGACTGGTTTTGTGCTATGATAAAGCCATGTTTATCTTAAGTTGCAAAAATGCAGATGAGAGCAGGGCGGCGGAACTGAAACAGCGGCTCATGGTGCCGCTGTTTTCTGCTGCTCCGGAAGAAAGAAAACAGGAGCTGTATCTTGCCCTGGATGAAGAGGGCTTAAGCCTTTGCCGGGAAGATCTTAAAATGGTCAGCAGCTGGGAGGACAGGATCCCCCGCCTAAAGCAGAAAAATCTGGAGCATGAACTGATCCTGAAAGCTGTCAGGATCAAGGAAAAACAAGGGCTTCAGGTGCTGGATGCTACTGCCGGGCTGGGAGAGGATTCCCTTATCCTGGCGGCTTCAGGATATCATGTCACTATGTTTGAATCAGACCCGGTGATAGGCGCGCTTTTAGAAGATGCGTATTTAAGGGCTCTTAAAACAGAAGGACTGAGAGAGGCCGCATTCCGGATGATCCTTTGTCTTAGGGACAGTATTCCAGCCATGGAAAAAGCCGGCGGGATCTATGATGTGGTCCTGCTTGACCCCATGTTCCCTGAAAAGAAAAAGAATTCCGATGTGAAGAAAAAGTTCCAGCTTTTGCATGAGCTGGAAAGACCCTGTGAAAATGAGGCAGAACTTATGCTGGCAGCAGTGGCGGCACAGCCGAAAAAGATCGT
>CACZSO010000111.1 GCA_902783795.1 uncultured Eubacteriales bacterium | reverse complement strand
CGGTTATGCCATCAGCGGTACAGCGAAAGACTTCACTCAGGCTGCCCGTCTTTTGAACTATGTATTCATTTCCCGTGAATTCAACGATACCATCAACTGGGGTGTGGAAGGCCTTGACTGGGTCGAGATCGCGGACAATGTCGCCGGCTATCCGGAAGGCATGGATGTTTCCAACCAGACCTATCATAACTCTCTGGGCTGGTCTTATCCGAACCAGCGTGTAGCTCACGTATGGCAGGGCAATGATCCTGAAATGTACACCAGGATCTATCCTGAAGCGGAAAAGGCTGCCTGGAGATCCTATGCATTCGGATTCAACTGGGATGCTACCAAGTATCTGGATAATCTGGGCGCTCTGAAGAATATCGTAGAGGAGTATATTTACGATATTTCTGCCGGCGCTGTGGATCCTGATGAAAAGATTCCTGAATTCAATAAGAAACTGTACGACTCCGGCCTGCAGGATATCATGGATGATAAGCAGGCCCAGCTGGATGAGTGGCGCAAAGAAAACGGTAAATAATAAATAAAAAACCGTTAAAGTAAAGCCTTAAGCTGACGGGCGTTATGACCTCCCTGTACGAAGAGGTCATAACGCCCGTCTTTTTTGCGATGAAGATATGGAAAAACGGCGTGTTCTGTGCTATGATAAAAAATACCGCCGGTTATCGTGCTTTTCTCGCGGCTATGAATACTCGGAAGGGAGAATGAGTCATGTCAGATGATCAACTGTATCGCTCATATCTGGCCGGCGACCAGGCAGCAGGCGATCAGCTGATGCTTACTTACGGTGATATGCTGACAGGCTATCTGGACGCCTTTGTCCATAATATCCAGGATGCGGAAGATTTGATGCTGGACTGCTTCACCGTGATCCTGGTGAACAAACCTTCCATCGAGGAGGGGCATTTCCGGGCCTATCTTTTTAAGATGGCACGGAATAAGGCTAACCGCCTCTGGCGGACACGTTTTAAACGTCAGGAGTTTTCTCTGGATGAGACTATGCCTTACGAAGGCGCATCGCCGGAGGATACGGTATGGTCCGGTGAAAGAAGCGCCATTCTTTCAAAATGCCTGAACCGCATCGCCCCGCAGTACCGGGAAGCTTTGTGGCTGTTTTATTTTATGGATATGAGTTATGCCCAGGCCGCGAAGGTCATGGGCTGCGGAACAAAAAAAGTCGAAGACCTGTTACGGAACGGAAAAAAACGGCTTCGTCTGGAACTGGAAAGAGAGGGAATTACACGTGCTGACATCTGAGGAACGCGTAGAAGAACTCCATCGCCGGATGGCAGTGATGAAAGATATGAAAAGCCGCAGGGAGTACAGGATAAAAACAGCTGCGGCAGCGGCTTTGTGCCTGGCCATAGCGGTCCTGATCGCTTTGGTGGTGGGACGGCTGCCGGTGATCCAGCCGCAGTCAGAAGCCGGTATAGCAGCTGCCAGTATATTTGCCGGCACTGTTTTCGGGTATATCCTGGTGGCTATCTTAGCCTTCTGCCTGGGAGCGCTGGTCACCATATTCTGTTTTCGGCTGAAACGGCGGATGGATGAAGAAGAAAAGGAAAGAGAATGATATGACAAATCAGAACACGTGGAAATTATTGATCATCAACCCCGGGTCCACTTCCACAAAAGTGAGCTTTTTCGAGAACGAGACAGAAATATTTGAGAAGAATCTGTTCCATGACGCGCCCGTCCTGCTTACGTTTCCTCATGTGAACGACCAGATCCCCTTCCGCTATGAGGTGATCCTGAACATGCTGAAAGAGGAGCACACAGCCCCTGAAGAGATCGATGTTTTTGTGGGCCGCGGCGGCAGTGCCTGTACGCAGCCCGGCGGTGTGACCCTTATTGATGAGAAGCTTTACGAAGATACGGTCAATGCAGTGGGCGGCAGTGAGCATCCGGCCAAACTGGGTGTCATGCTGGCCTGGAAATTCGCCTGTGAATTCGGAAAAACGGCCTATACATTGAACCCCACCAATGTGGATGAATATGGCGACCTGGCCCGTCTGACGGGCATTAAGGGCCTTTACAGGGTCTCACACTCCCATGTGCTGAACCAGAAAGCCGTGGCGGAATACCACGCGAAGACCCTGGGGAAACGCTACCAGGAATGTAATTTCATCGTCGCGCATATTGACGGCGGCATTACGGTCAGCGCCCATGATCATGGGCGTATGGTGGATGGCAATATGGGTGCGGACGGCGAAGGCGCTTTCACACCTACGCGGATCGGTTCTGTGCCGGTGCTGTCTTTGCTGGATTATATAGAAGCGCATTCAGTGAAGGAAGTGCGGCTCATGTGTTCCAGGGCCGGCGGCTTTGTGAGCCTGTTTGGCACGGCGGATTCTGATGCCATCCATGCCAAAGTAGAGGCCGGGGACCGGAAAGCTTATCTGGTCTGGCATACCATGATCTATCAGATCTGCAAGATGATCGGTGAAATGAGTGCGGTGCTCTGCGGTCAGGTGGACGGGATCCTGCTCACCGGCGGCCTCATGCGTTTTTCCGATATTAAAGAGACCATAGAAAAACGGTGCGGCTTTATAGCACCTATCAGTGTCTATCCCGGCGAAATGGAGCAGGAAGCCCTGTGCTACGGCGCTTTGAAAGTGCTCCGCGGGGAAGAAGAAGCATTGACATATACAGGGAAGCCTGTATGGGACGGTTTTGAAGGCCTGGATCTATAAGGAGGAAAAACCATGAGCATGATCGAAAGAGTCAAAGAGAAGGCAAAAAAAGATGTGAAGCGGATCGTCTTCCCTGAAGGCGATGAAAAAAGGACCGTGCAGGCAGCCGCGATCTTAAAACGGGAGGGACTGCTGGAGCCGGTGCTGATAGGAAAGACAGAAGAGATCAGAATAGCAGCGGAAGAGACTGGTGTGGATCTTGCGGGGATCCTTACGATAGATCCTGAGGAAAGCGAAAAAGCCGGTTTTTACCGGGACACTTTGTATGAACTGAGAAAAGCAAAAGGCGTCACAGAAGAAGCTGCCGCAGCCTTAGTGAAAGACCCGATGTATTTCGGTATCATGATGGTGGAGTGCGGTGATGCAGACGGCCTGGTCTCCGGTGCCGTTCATACCACCGGCGATATGCTGCGGCCGGCGCTGCAGATCATTAAAACGAAGCCTGGGATCAAAGTGGTCTCCTCCAGCTTCTTAATGGACTGCCCGAATAAGGAGCTGGGTGATGAGGGGCTGTTAGTCTATGCAGACTGTGTGGTGATGCCGAATCCCACCGCGGAGGAACTAGCGAATATCGCGGTATGTGCGGCGGACACAGCCCATAACCTCTGTGGTATAGAAGTGCCGAAGGTAGCCATGTTATCCTTCTCTACCAAGGGCAGCGCGAAGCATGAGCTGGTTTCCAAAGTGCAGGAAGCGGTACAGATCGCCCATGAACTGGCGCCGGATCTTCTTTTGGATGGAGAACTCCAGTTTGATGCAGCTATCGTTCCGGAGATTGGGGAGTCAAAAGCTCCGGGGAGCCCGGTGGCGGGGCATGCGAACGTGCTGATCTTCCCTGACCTGCAGGCCGGGAACATTGCCTATAAGATCACCCAGAGGATCGGCGGGGCAGAAGCTTTTGCGGTGCTCCAGGGACTGAAAAAACCCTGCAATGACCTGTCCAGGGGATGCTCCGTGGAAGACATCGTAAATACCGCCGTGCTGACCGCCGTACAGGCTCAGGGATAAGGCCGGTTTTTCTTGACTAAGCTTATATAAAACAGTATAATTCAGACAAATGTACTGGTTTTGAAAAGATAGTTGTTCAGACACCTTATCCGCCCCTTCGGGGCACCTTCCCCTCAAGGGGAAGGCTTTGGCGAAGCCTGCATGTGAGGGGATTTTGAAGAACTACAAAAAGTAAAAAATATTTGAGAAAAGGAGACTGTTATGACGAATGTTCCTGTAGTAAAGGCGGGACTGATCGCGGTCAGCCGTGACTGCTTCCCCATCACATTGTCAGAGATGAGAAGGGCAGCCATCAAGAACGCTTACACAGAGGATCTGTATGAGTGTCCGGTGACCGTGGAAAATGAACTGGATATGCTGAAGGCTGTGGAAGATGTGAAGGCAGCCGGCTGCAATGCCCTGGTGGTGTTCTTAGGCAACTTCGGCCCCGAAACACCGGAGACCTTGATCGCGAAATATTTTGACGGCCCCTGCATGTTCGTGGCGGCAGCGGAAGGCGACGGCGACCTGATCAACGGCCGCGGCGATGCTTACTGCGGTATGCTGAACTGCTCCTATAACCTGGGCATGCGGCATCTGACCGGCTATATCCCCTCCTATCCGGTGGGCACAGCCGCTGAGATCGCCGATATGATCAAGGATTTCATCCCCATTGCCAGAGCGGTGATCGGCGTGAAGAACCTGAAGATCATTACCTTCGGACCGCGTCCCCAGGACTTCTTCGCCTGCAATGCGCCTATCAAAGGCCTGTATGAGCTGGGGGTGGAGATCGAAGAGAACTCCGAACTGGACCTTCTGGTATCCTATAAGGCTCATGCCGAGGATGAAAGGATCCAGGAAGTCTGCACAGATATGGCCCTGGAATTAGGTGTGGTCGGAAATAATTATCCGGAACTGCTGCCCCGGATGGCTCAGTTCGAGCTGACCCTTCTGGACTGGGCAGAGGCTCATAAAGGTGCCAGAGAGTATGTTGCTTTTGCGGATAAATGCTGGCCGGCCTTCCCCGAAGCCTTCGGCTTTGAGCCCTGCTATGTGAATTCCCGTCTGGCATCCCGGGGCATCCCGGTATCCTGCGAAGTGGACATTTACGGCGCTCTTTCCGAGTACATCGGCGCCTGCGTCTCCTGCGATGCGGTAACGCTTTTGGATATCAATAACTCTGTGCCGGCTTCTCTTTTCAAAGAGGAGATTGAAGGCAAGTTTGATTATAAGCTGACGGATACCTTCATGGGCTTCCACTGCGGCAATACGCCTTCCTGCAAGATGTGCAGCGACCGGGCGGTGAAATACCAGCTGATCCAGCATCGTTTGTTAGAGCCGGAAGGATCGGATCCCGATTTCACCAGAGGCACCTTAGAGGGCGATATCGCTCCGTCTGAGATCACCTTCTACCGTCTGCAGTGCGATTCTGAAGGCGTGCTCCGGTCTTACATTGCCGAGGGCGAAGTCCTTCCGGTGCGTACCGGTTCCTTTGGCGGCATCGGCGTGTTCGCCATTCCGGAGATGGGCCGTTTCTACCGTCATGTGCTGATCGAGAAGCATTATCCGCACCACGGCGCGGTGGCCTTCGGCCATTACGGAAAGCTTCTGTTTGAGGTGTTCCGTTTCTTAGGGATCAGGGACATTGCTTATAATCAGCCGAAGAGCCTTCCCTACCCCACAGAGAATCCCTTTGCTTAAAAATATGGAAGGCGGCAGGCGCCGCCGCTTAAGATGACGAATGCAGCTTAATTTTTTGTTTTTTTTAAACAGTATATTATTCGGTGCAGGACTGGCCATGGATGCTTTTTCGGTATCCATGGCCAATGGCCTGCATGAGCCGGAAATGAAGAGGTCCCGGATGTGCCTCATTGCCGGGACTTTTGGCGTGTTCCAGACCCTGATGCCGCTGATCGGCTGGTTTTTTGTCCACACCATCGAGGAAGAGTTCACGGCTTTTAAGAAGTACATCCCCTGGATCGCCCTGATCCTGCTTCTGTACATCGGCGGGAAAATGCTTCTGGAAGGCATCCGAAATAAGGAAGAGGACGATGAGATCGTAAAGGGCCTGGGTTTTGGCGCGCTGATGGTACAGGGTATTGCCACGTCCATCGATGCCCTGTCCGTAGGCTTTACTATTGCAGACTACGATGTGAAAGCCGCGGTGATCGAAGCCGTGATCATAGGCGTGGTGACCTTCTTTATTTGTATAGGCGGGCTGGTGATCGGGAAGAAAGTCGGAACAAGATTACAGAATAAAGCCTCTATACTGGGCGGCGTGATCCTAATAGCTATAGGAATAGAGATATTTATTACAGGGATAATCTAAGGCTTCCCCTCTGGGGCTTTCCTCCCCCAGTGGGGGAGGTGTCAGCTGGAAGCTGACGAAGGGGCAAATGCTGTCAGCGAAGCTGACTGATGAAGCACCTCATCCGTCTGCCCTTCGGGCAGCCACCTTCCCCTCAAGGGGAAGACACCTCATCCGTCACGGCTTCGCCGTGCCACCTTCCCCTCAAGGGGAAGGCACAGGAGTGTTATTATGATTTATACGATTACTTTAAATCCCGGGCTGGATTATATCTGCGGACTGCAGGGGCTGGTCCTGGGAAGAACCAACAGGACTGTCACGGAACAGTTCAAACCCGGAGGGAAGGGCATTAATGTGGCCATCGTTTTAAACCGCCGGGGAGAAAAAAGCACAGCTATCGGGTTCACCGGGGGCATCATCGGTGAGAAACTGAAGGCAGTCATCCGCGGCTATGG
>CACZSO010000110.1 GCA_902783795.1 uncultured Eubacteriales bacterium | reverse complement strand
GGCGCTTATTTCATGGTAGATATGGCCCATATCGCCGGCCTGGTGGCGGCTAAGGTGATTCCCAGCCCTATTCCCTGGGCGGATTTTGTGACATCGTCCACTACGAAGACCTTCTGCGGAGCCAGAAGCGGCATGGTCTTCTGTAAGCAGAAATACGCGAAACGCCTGGACAAAGGCACCTTCCCCGGCGCCATCGGCTCCATGCACCTGCAGACCATGGCAGCCAAATGCTGGTCTTTCGGCTATGCGGGCAGTGAAGAATTCCGGGCCATTATGGAGCAGGTGGTGAAGAACGCCAAATGCCTGGCCGAGGAACTTCAGAAATACGGTTTCCGCATCGTCTCCGGCGGCACGGATAACCACTTGCTGGTGGTGGATCTCAGGTCCCGGGGGCTGACAGGCGATGTGATGCAGGACGCTTTGGACGCTGTGGGTATCACCGTCAATAAAAACGTGATCCCCTTTGACCAGGAGAAGCCCACTGTGACCAGCGGTATCCGCATCGGTCTGACCGCGGTCTCACAGCAGGGCCTGAAAGAAGAAGAGATCCGGACCATCGCCTCCATCATCGACCAGGTGGCAAAAGCGCCGAAAGATTCGGAGAATCTTAAGGCAGCCAGGGAAAGAGCAGAAGCCCTGATCAGCCGCTTCCCCCTGTATCCCAAAGAGGCCGTGGAAACCTTTATGTAAACAGAAAAAAAACGTTGACACCCATCGGTGAATATGTTATTATAATAAAGCTCTGCGAGAGCAGTGCTATGGCGGGATAGCTCAGTTGGCTAGAGCACGCGGTTCATACCCGCGGTGTCGGGGGTTCAAATCCCTTTCCCGCTATGATAAAGGAAACCCTGAAAGCATAAGGCTTTCAGGGTTTTTTCTTTGGTGCGGAGTCCGCAAAATCCAGACGGAATCGTATCACTTTGGGCAACTTTTGGACAATGTGGATCTTTTTTCATTGATATGCAGATTCGAAAAACGCAGCTGACATGTATGATGGAGTCTATCTATGATTGTAAAACACAGGGAGATGTGATACATTGTTATTTAATTAAGGCACGAAAATTTTGAAAGGAGTTATCCATGAAAGAGAATGGCGTGAAGATCAGGTCGCTCATAGTCAGCTGTTCGTTTTTGTGTATGTTAATAATAGCATCACTGCTTTTCCCCAGGCAGGTTTCAGCAGACAGTGCAGATTTCCTGATAGGGGATTGGAATACTTCAGACGGAGTGAGCCTGTCATTTTATGATGATGGGTACTTTGATATGCAATGGTCTTTCTTTCCGGCGGAAGAGGGTATGTGGTATGCAGAGACTATCACACAAGACACCATGTATATAGAAATGGATGGTTCCATTATTCTGTCCCTGATGTCGCTCATGTATGGAGCAGCAAGTTCAGATTATCATTTTGAAATACTGAAGTGCAATAATGATAATTTTTATCTGGTGCAGGTATATGATACGTATACCGCAAAGTCTTCTCCCTGCAAGCTTGGGTTTACAAGAGTGGGTGCTCGTCAAGACTTCAGTTATAATCCAAATGAACTGCCGGAGAAAAAGATCGTAAGTGATTTGGAATTCAATTATTACGGCTATGATGTTAAATATAGTGACAGTTACTTCACGAAAGATCCTACCGTTCCGGACAATGATCTGGCTATGTTTTGCGGAGTGTTAAACTGGGCGGTATTTCATGACAGTGATAAACCTTCCATCGAAAAGGTTTATGCAGAACTTGGGATCCCGGATGAAGATATTTTTGACAATGCGGTCGAGCGTGAAAAGGAACTTCGCTTTTCGATCGCAAAGAAAACCCTTTATCTGGATGATGTTGAAACTAATTTACTGATCATATGTGCAAGAGGAACCGTCAGTGAAGGCCTCAGAGATCATTTTACAAAAGCAGAATCTGATTTTTTCGGATATACGGCATATGATCTGATCTATGAATTTGAAGAGAAAAATGATGAAGGCAGTATTATGAGTGAACTGGGCAATTTTGTCAATGCTCATCCCGATTTAGAGGAAAAGCCATTGAAAATATTGATCACCGGATACAGCCTTGGAGGAGCGGCCGCAAATCTGGCAGCCGCACGGTTTGACATGTTTGCTGACAGCGGGGCATGGTGGTCAGATCTTGTAACCAAAAGGGACATTTATTGTTATACTTTTGGTGCTATTGATTCGATCAAATCAGAAGGTACTATTTCGAAAGGGTTTGAAAACATACACAATATAACAAATTTCCACGATTCATTCGGACCTAAAGGGTGGCATGAATGGTTTACCGCAGCAGGCCATACCCGGTATGGAAAATTTGGCCATATAGATCTTTTTGACACAGATAAGGATAAAGGCGTTCCGTTCTCTATGGGAAATCACTTGCTGGATACTTATCTGGATGCGGTTCGGGATCACAAGATTGAGTATGAGAATCCGGCAAATCAAAAAATCGCAAGTTTTCATTGTCCGGTAGACATAAAAGTATATGACGGAGATGATCTTGTCGGACAAGTGGTCAATGATGAAGTAGATTATAGCGTTACCACGATCCCTATTTATGTTGCCGGGAGTTCGAAATATGTATTATTCCGGGAAAACAATAACTATAGATTTGAGATCAATGGTACTGACAACGGAACCATGAACTATGTGATCTCAGATGCGGATACAGGGAAATGTCTGAAAAGTTTTGACAATGTTTCATTGACGAAAGGGAAAGAACTGTCTAGCTCAGTCAGTGGTGAAATGAATGTGTCAGATGTTAAACTGTATGTGGTCGACGGGAAGAACAGCATCATGGCTGAAGTCATGGAAAATGGTTCAGAAGTCATGGTCGGCGGCACTCAAGAGGTAACCCGCGAATCAGAAAAGGCTTCCATCAGTACTTCAGGCAATGATAAGTCCTCTGAAAAGGAGGACAGGTCAACGGTTACAATACCGAAGAAAACGCTTATGATGATCATCATTGCTGCCGGTATCGTTTTTGCTGCTTTTATCGTCATTATTATTGTGATAAGCAAAAAGAAGAACAGCAGAAGGTGATAGAGATACCATATTTTAGGCAAAGAAAAACCCCCGGAGATCCGGGGTTTTTCTTTGTCTTTCTGCCAGATCAGTGATTTTTGCTCTGGCATTTCAGTTCGTTGTATTTTGCGACAAAATCATTGATGAAGGACATGTCATCCAGTCCCTTCGGGTATACTAAAACAGTGGGGTAGGAAACGACGATGTTTTCCAGCGGCCTTGTAGTAAGAGTGCCTACCTGGGTTTCAAACCGGCAGCTGGATTCTGGCAGTATCGAAACGATCCGGTTCTGACGGACCATGCGCTTGATGGTGCTGTAGTTATCTGTTTCCAGCACGATATTGAATTGATCTGCCGTCAGGCCCAGAGGCTCAATGACTTTCTGCAAGCGTTCTTCATTGCCGGGCCGGGGTGAGGGCAGGATGATCTTCTCCCTCTTCAGATCTTCTGCACTGATCATGCTTTTCTTTGCCAGGGGGTGTGAAGGTGACATGACACAGACCAGGTTATCCGTATCCAGAATGACAGAGCTGACATCGGAGAGTTCGGGGACATGGCCCACTAAGAGGCAGTTTACCTCATGATCATCCAGCATGCGGTACAGGTTGCGGATGGATTCAGAGGAGAGGGCTATGAAGCAGCCGGGATGATCAGTAGGATATTCCACCAGGACCTGTTCCAGAAGAGCATTGTTCAAGGAGGTCTCCATTCCGATAGCATACCGCTTCTTCTGGATCTGGCGGTCATGGATGTCCTTCTTCATGTTGAAGTACATCTGGTACATGCGGTAGGCATAATCCACTACGATCTGTCCTTCCTGTGTCAGCTCCATCCCGCTTTTGCGGCGGATGAAGATGGCTACGCCCAGTTCGTTTTCCAGCTGCATGATCTGATGGCTGACCGCAGGCTGGGTCAGTTTCAGCTTTTCTGCTGTTTTTGTAAGGCTGCCGGTTTCGGCAACCGTGAGTAGAGTTCTGATACGGCTGTCAAGCATATAGTTTGTGGTTCCTTTCTAAATATGCATGAGTTACAGGTTGATCTCTGCAGAAGCAGCGTTTATACCGTCTAACAGGGGACGGATCTTATGGACCAGGGCGTCTACCTGTTCCGGGCAGCGGCCAATGTAGAGCGAGGGCTCCAGTAATTCGTTCATTTCTTCTTCCGAAAGTCCGAATTCAGGAACGGCAGCCAGTCGTTTTAAAAGATCGCAGTCCAGGCCTTCCTTCATACGGGCAGTGGCTTCCATGGAGCAGGAGCGGATGATCTCATGCAGCTGTTGGCGGTCGCCGCCCCGCTTTACAGCCTCCATCATCAGGTTCTCTGTGGCGATGAAGGGCAGGTATTCTTTAACGGTACGTTCGACGATCTTTTCATTTACATGCAGTCCGTCCGTTACATTCTGGGCCAGACGCAGCACGGCATCGGCACAGAGGAAGCCTTCCGGCAGGGAAATGCGGCGGTTGGCAGAATCGTCCAGGGTACGCTCCAGCCACTGGGTAGAGGCGGTCATGGGCGCGTTCAATGCGTCGGCCATGAGGTAGCGAGAGAGGGAGCAGATCCGTTCGGAACGCATGGGATTGCGTTTATAAGCCATGGCGGAGGAACCGATCTGATTCTTCTCAAAGGGTTCTTCCAGCTGGCGGTCATGCTGTAAAAGCCGGATATCGTTGGCCATGCGGTAGCAGCTTTGGCCAATGGAGGAAAGGGCATTTAAGATACGGCTGTCCACTTTCCGGGGATAGGTCTGGCCGCAGACATCGAAACATTCGGTGAAGCCGAAGTCAGAGGCGATCATGCGGTTCATCTCATCGATCTTATCTGTCTGACCTTCAAAGAGATCCATGAAGCTGGCTTCAGTGCCAGTAGTACCCCGGGAACCCAGGAATTTAATATTACTGAGGGCAAAATCCACTTCTTCCAGATCTGATAAAAAGTCTTGCATCCACAGGCTGGCCCGCTTGCCAACAGTCACCAGCTGTGCCGGCTGGTAATGGGTGTAGCCCAGGGTGGGAAGGGCTTTGTACTGCTCGGCGAAATCCGAAAGATTCCGGAGGACCACCAGGATCTCTTCCCGAAGATACAGCAGCGCATCCCGGTAAAGGATCAGGTCTGCATTGTCCGTGACATAGCAGGAAGTGGCGCCCAGATGGATGATGCCGGCGGCTTCCGGCGCAGCCAGGCCATAAGCATAAACATGGGCCATGACATCGTGCCGGACTTCTTTTTCCCGCTTCGCGACCACATCGTAGTCAATGTCTTCTACGTGGGCTTCCAGCGCTTTTACCTGCTCCTCAGTGACCGGCAGGCCCAGGGCGTGCTCGGCTTTAGCCAGGGAGACCCAGAGTTTCCGCCAGGTGATGCTCCTGGTATCGGAGGAGAAAAGCTTCAGCATGTACTCCGAAGCGTAACGTGAAGAAAGGGGCGATTCATATCTGTCTGACATAAAAACCTCTTATTTTCTTAAAATGATGCTGTCCCGCTCCGGACCTACGGAGATGTATGTGATGGGGCAGCCGATTTCTTTTTCAATGTAAAGTACGTAATTCCGGGCAGCTTCCGGCAGGTCTTCCCAGGAGCGTATGCCGGAAATATCGCAGTTCCAGCCTTCAAAATATTCCGTGACAGGTTTCGCCTTATCCAGGAGTACCGGGAAGGGGAACCGGTCAACGATCTTTCCGTCGATCTCATAATGGGTGCAGACCGGGATCTTTTTAAGATAACTCAGGACATCCAGTTTTGTCAGGGCGATCTGGGTGGCGCCCTGTACTTCTACGCCGTAACGGGTAGCCACGATGTCCAGAGGACCTGTCCGCCGGGGACGCCCGGTGGTGGCGCCGTATTCGCCGCCGGCCTGCCTGAGCTGCTCGGCTTCTTCGCCGAACATTTCACAGACGAAGGGGCCTTCGCCCACGCAGGTGGAATAAGCCTTGACCACACCCACGACCTCATCGACCTTACCGGCCGGGAAGCCGGAGCCTATAGGCGCATAGGCTGCGATAGTGTTAGAGGATGTGGTATAGGGAACGATGCCGAAGTCCAGGTCCCGGAGAGAACCCAGCTGGGCTTCAAACAGGATCCGTTTGCCGTTTTCCTGAGCTTCCTTAAGGAAGGCCCCGGTGTCACAGATAAAAGGTTTGATCTTAGCGCAGGCTCCTGAGATCCATTCGTCCAGATCTGCTTCTGTGTAGGGTTCAGCATCATAGACACCGGTGAGGGTCAGGTTTTTCCAGACCATGACATCCATAAGATGGGCCTTCAGCTCTTCCGGATAGAACAGTTCTCCGGCCAGGATGGTCTTTTTCTGATATTTATCGGAATAGAAAGGCGCGATCCCCTGCTTGGTGGAGCCGTATTTCTTGTCAGCCAGCCGCAGTTCTTCCAGTTCATCCAGGCGTACGTGCCAGGGAAGCAGAAGAGAAGCCCGGTCGCTGATCTTTAAGTTGTCCGGGGTCAATGCTACGCCTTTAGCCATGACTTCCTGCATTTCTGTGACCAGATGGTCAGGATTTAAGGCAACGCCATTGCCCAGGATATTGACCACGCCGTCGCGGAAGATGCCGGAGGGCAGTAAATGCAGGGCAAACTTTCCTTTTTCGTTGACCACGGTGTGGCCGGCATTGCCGCCGCCCTGGAACCGGACCACTACGTCGTAGTCCTGTGTCAGCAGGTCTACCATGCGGCCCTTGCCTTCATCACCCCAGTTGATGCCTACGATCGCTGCATTACTCATAGTGATATCTCCTATAGGTTAGATGGTTTCAGAAAGACGCTTCATGATCTCGGCATAGGCTTCTTCCACGCCGCCCAGATCCCGGCGGAAACGGTCCTTATCCAGTTTTTCTCCGGTCTCGGAGTCCCAGAAACGGCAGGTGTCCGGGCTGATCTCGTCGGCCAGGACGATGGTCCCGTCAGAAAGCCGTCCGAACTCCAGCTTGAAGTCCACTAAGGTCACGCCGCTCTTTAACCAGAAGGCTTTCAGCTGTTCATTGACGGCGAAGGCCAGCTTTTTGATGGTCTCGATCTCTTCACGGGTAGCCAGTTTTAAAGCGATGGCATGATAAGCGTTGAGGAGCGGATCATCCAGTTCATCACACTTATAAGAAAATTCTATGGTAGGCTCGTCAAAAACGATGCCTTCTTCTACACCGTAGCGTTTCGAGAAGGAGCCGGCGGAGATGTTCCGGATGATCACTTCCAGCGGAACGATGGAGACTTTCTTCACTACCGTGTTGCGGTCGTCCAGCTCTTCCACGAAATGGGTGGGGATGCCGGCCTTTTCCAGCATCTGCATCAGCATGTTGCTCATGCGGTTATTGATAACGCCCTTGCCCACGATGGTGCCGCGTTTCTGTCCGTTAAACGCAGTAGCATCGTCCTTATAGGAGACGATCAGAAGTTCAGGATCATCGGTAAGGAATACCTTTTTTGCTTTGCCTTCATAAAGCTGTTCTCTTTTTTCCATGGAAATCCTCCTAATCCGGGCAGGGGTGTCCTGGTCAGCTTTCAGACCCCCGGTGCCATTCAAAAATTTTATTAAAAAAGCCTGTCAACCTATCTATAACTGAAAGACAGGATTCTTTACACCATTATTATAAAACTTT
>CACZSO010000109.1 GCA_902783795.1 uncultured Eubacteriales bacterium | reverse complement strand
TGATCACCAGGCAGTCGCCCGGCTCTAAATAGTCGATAATATCGTGAAAGATTTTGTGAGTGATCTCCCCGGTCTCTTTATCCAGCACCATCAGCCGGGAAGCGTCCCGGTTGGGGATGGGGTCCTGGGCGATCAGCTCTTCCGGAAGTTCGTAGTCAAAATCCTTGACATCCATAAGTAAGTCCTCATGGGAAACGGCCCGCTGCCGGGCCGTTTCCCTGATCTTTCATGTTTATTTTCTGACGTTATTCTCCAGAAACCGGTTGATGCGGTCCGTGGGGGTCAGCAGGTCTGACAATGTATTATTATGATTCAGGTTATCAATGATCAGCGCTATATACTTGCTTAAGTCCACGGTGCCGTAGTATTCGCGTTCGAAAAGTTCCGGCCGCTGATAGGTCAGGTTCGTAGTATAGACACGGTAGATCCAGCCTTCCTCATAAGCCTTATCAAACTTCTCCAGGCCGTTCGTGAAGAGGCCGTAGGTGGACAGGCAGAAGACACGTTTGGCTTTCCGCTCATGCAGTTCCTTAGCCACTTCCAGCATGGAGCCGCCCGAGGAGATCATATCGTCCACGATGAGCACATCCATGCCCTCCACATCCTGGCCCAAATATTCATGAGCCACGATGGGGTTCGTGCCGTTCACGATCTTCGTATAGTCGCGACGCTTGTAGAACATACCCACATTGACATTCAGATAGTTCGCAAAAGTG
The DNA here is from genome assembly GCA_902783795.1 of uncultured Eubacteriales bacterium. Lineage (GTDB taxonomy): Bacteria > Bacillota > Clostridia > Lachnospirales > Lachnospiraceae > UBA1267. Next base: position 1,363 of record CACZSO010000109.1, on the reverse strand, counting down.
ATAGCCCGGTTCATGCCGCCTTCATCCGGAGAGATGATCATCAGGTGGTCGCCGTCGATCTTAAGGTCCGGCGTATCATTGACGATCTTCTTGATGAACTGGTACGTGCAGGAGAAATTCTCAAAACCATTGTTCGGAATAGAGTTCGCCACCCTGGGATCATGGGCATCAAAAGTAATGATATCACTGACGCCGGCATTGATCAGCTCCTGCAGCATAACAGCGCAGTCCAGGGATTCACGGCCTGTACGGCGGTGCTGGCGGCTGCAGTATAAGAAAGGCATGATCACAGAGACACGGTTAGCCTTGCCGCAGATAGCATTCAGGATACGCTTCAGGTCCGCATAATGATCATCCGGGGACATATGGTTCACGATGCCGTTCAGGCTATAAGTCAGACTCCAGTTCAGCACATCGATCATCACATAAATGTCCGTGCCTCTGACGGTGTCCTTGATCTGTCCTTTTCCTTCACCGGACCCGAAACGGGGAGTGGAGGTCTGAAGGATGTAGCTGTCCTTCTGGTAGCCTCTGAAATGCAGGCCTTCATCACCGATGGCGGCTTCTCTTTCCTTGCGCCATTCTGCAATATACGCGTCTACCTTGTCTGCCAGAGGACGGATATTATCCATGGCGATGATGCCAAGGGAGCCTACCGGGATCGTCTGTAATTTTACATCTGCCATAATCTTTACTCCTTCGTCACTTTGTTTTTCCTATTATAACGTTTTGCGATACGTATATCTGATCCATAGAGCGGTATCAGTTCATAATCACTCAGGATCCTGGATGCGATGCGTTCCGTATAACGGTCCGCCAGTTCATTAGGCTTCAGATTCATGGAAATGATAGTGCTCTTCCCCTGTAAAGCCCTCTCATTAATGATATAAAACAGTTTTCCTATAGTAAAAGCGTTCGCCAGCTCTGTCCCCAGGTCATCGATGATCAGAAGATCACTGTCCATGACAAAGCGGTTCAGCCGTTCTTCCTCATCCGACTCTTCATAGCGGAAGGCCGTCCGGCTGTACTCATCAAACAGGCCGATGGCCGAGAAATAGACCACGGCATGGCAGGAATCCAGCAGCGCCTTCGCGATGCAGTTGGAAAGGAAGGTCTTACCGGTGCCCGTAGGCCCGAAGAACAATATATTACCGCCCTTTTCATCGAAATGAGCTGCATAAGATTTCAGCCGGTCTGTCACCCCTTCCATGTATTCATAAAGGGAACGCTTACCGTCTTCTTTTTCCCTGCTGTACCAGTCCAGGCTCAGGGTATCAAAATTCTCTTCAGAAAGCTTCGACTGAAGATGGCTCTGATGATACAGGAGCTCCGATGCCAGGGCGGTAAAACAATGGCACCGCCG
>CACZSO010000108.1 GCA_902783795.1 uncultured Eubacteriales bacterium | reverse complement strand
TAGATAGAAACGTAAATGTTCTTCTGGAGTTTTGCCTCTAGCTAATAAATTGATGCCAGTATCTGTGGCTATAGACCAGTTATTATGTTTGCCAGAACCATTGACACCCGCAAAGGGCTTTTCATGAAGAAGACAGACAAGGCCATGTTTTGCGGCCACTTTCTGCATGATCTCCATGGTCAGCTGGTTATGGTCTGTGGCAATATTCGTTGTGGTATAAATGGGGGCCAGTTCATGCTGGGCCGGCGCCACTTCATTGTGCTCAGTCTTAGCCAGGATGCCCAGCTTCCAGAGCTCATCATTCAGGTCTTCCATAAAGGCTGCAACACCTGGTTTGATCACACCGAAGTAATGATCATCCAACTCCTGGCCTTTCGGAGGCATGGCGCCGAACAAGGTCCGGCCGGTAAAACGCAGGTCGGGACGCTGATCATACATTTCCTTTGTAATGAGGAAATATTCCTGCTCCGGACCCACAGAGGAAACGACCCGTTTCGCTGTATCATTGCCGAAAAGATGCAGGATCCTGAGGGCCTGTTTACTCAGCACTTCCATGGAACGTAAAAGCGGTGTTTTCTTATCCAGGGCATGACCGCCATAGGAACAGAAGGCGGTGGGGATGCAAAGAGTCCTGCCTTTGATAAAGGCATAGGAAGTAGGATCCCATGCTGTATAGCCTCTGGCCTCAAAAGTAGCGCGCAGGCCGCCTGAGGGGAAGGAAGAGGCATCCGGTTCACCTTTGATCAGCTCTTTTCCGGAGAACTCCATGATGACACTGCCATCAGGCGCCGGAGAGATAAAGCTGTCATGCTTCTCAGCGGTAATGCCGGTCAGGGGCTGGAACCAATGGGTGAAATGAGTGGCGCCTTTTTCCACCGCCCAGTTCTTCATGGCTTCCGCCACCGCATTGGCCACGGTGATATCCAGTTCGCTGCCTTCATCGATGGTCTTTCTTAAAGACGCGTACACATCGGCTGAAAGGGTGGAACGCATTACGCGGTCATCAAAGACCTGGCTTCCAAAATATTCCGGTATAGTCTTCATGTTCTTTTCTCCTTTTCTTGCTTAAATGAAAAAAGACAAAGATGCCTTTGGTAAAACCATAAGACGCCTTTGCCTTTTATCCCTTTTATTTGTTTGTCATTTTCCCTTGCGGAAAAGAGAAGAGGCGCCTCTAAGCCCGATCGCTTAAAGACGCCTTTGTCTTCATGGGCGAAATTATAACTCACGCATTTTCCATAAGTCAAGCAGCAATTTGCAGGATTTCCGGGTCCGGCCAGGCGTTTTTTTGTGCTAATATACCAAAAAGGGCCTGCTGCCCTTGACACTGCCCTGCCTTCGCTTTATAATACACGCAAATGAGCAAAGGCGTTCATGGATGTGCAGAGATACTGCGCGGACATGAACGCCTTTTCTTTTTTTATTTCTGCCGAAAGGGACTGATTGACATGATGAAAGAAGGTCAGGTGCGTATCCCTGCCGGATGCGCGATAGCAGCCGTTATTTCTAAAGAAGGAAAGAAAATGACCGGGAAGCTGGTGGCGGACGCGATGAAGCCCATGCATGAACGAAGCAACGGCCTGGGGGGTGGTTTTGCCGGCTACGGCATCTATCCTGAATATAAAGATCTGTATGCCATGCATATGTTTTTTGACAGCCGTCTGACAAGGAAAGACTGTGAAGCTTATTTAAAGGAATACTTTGAAGTGGTCCAGTCAGAGGTGATCCCCACCAGGACTATTCCGGAGATCACGGATGTTCCTCTGATCTGGCGCTATTTCGTATCTCCCTTAAGATCCGTCCTGGCAAATCTCCAGCTGGATGAGAAGGAATTCGTAGCCCGGACAGTCATGAAGATCAATACGGAAATGAACGGCGCCTATGTGTTTTCCAGCGGAAAGAACATGGGTACTTTCAAAGCTGTCGGGTTTCCGGAAGATGTGGCCAGTTTCTACTGTCTGGAAGAATATGAAGGCTATTCCTGGACGGCCCACGGCCGGTATCCTACCAATACACCCGGCTGGTGGGGCGGCGCCCATCCCTTCACCCTGCTGGATTATTCTGTGGTCCATAACGGGGAGATCTCTTCCTATGACGCCAACCGTCGTTTTATAGAAATGTTCGGCTATAAATGTACCCTCCAGACAGATACAGAGGTCATTACCTATATTATGGATTACCTGGTCCGGGTACAGGGACTGACCCTTCCGGAGGCTGCCAATGTGATCGCTGCCCCCTTCTGGAGTACCATTGAAAGAGAACAAAGTGAAGAAGCCAGAAAAAGACATACTTTTCTTCGGACTGTCTTCCCCAGTCTCCTTATCACCGGTCCTTTTTCCATCATCCTGGGCTATACCGGCGGCATCATGGCATTAAATGACCGGCTGAAGCTTCGGTCCATGGTGGTAGGTGAAAAAGATGACCGTGTCTACATTGCCAGCGAGGAAGCTGCGATACGGATGATGGAACCGGATGCAGATAATATCTTTGCTCCGGCCGGGGGTGAACCCGTGATCGTCCAGGTGAAAGAAGGTGCATATTAATGGGTATCGAGTTTATTTATCCTGAATTCGAAGTCGTCCGCAATGAGTCCCGCTGCATCGCCTGCCGAGTCTGTGAAAGACAATGTTCCAACGAAGTCCATCATTACAGTCCGGAACGCAGCATCATGATGAGTGATGAGACGAAATGTGTCAACTGTCAGCGCTGTGTTTCTTTATGTCCCACCAGGGCTTTAAAGATCGTTAAAAGCGACTGCACCCTGCGGGAAAACGCCAACTGGCAGAATGATACCATAAAAGAAATATACAAACAGGCTTCTTCCGGCGGCGTCCTGCTCTCTTCCATGGGAAATCCGAAGCCGCTGCCGGTCTACTGGGACAAGCTTCTTATCAATGCATCCCAGGTCACGAATCCTTCTATCGACCCGTTGAGAGAGCCTATGGAGACCCGTGTCTTCCTGGGAAAGAAACCGGAGAAGATCACCCGGGATGAAAAGGGTAATATCATCTGTGATCTTCCACCCCAGATCAGCCTCTCCATGCCGGTCATGTTCTCAGCCATGAGTTATGGCTCCATCAGTTATAACGCCCATGCTTCCCTGGCCAGGGCGGCCACTGAACTGGGCATCCTTTATAATACCGGGGAAGGCGGACTTCATGAAGACTTTTATGTCTACGGTCCCAATACCATCGTGCAGGTGGCCAGCGGGCGGTTCGGCGTCCATGAAGAATATCTGGAAGCCGGCGCTGCCGTAGAGATCAAGATGGGCCAGGGCGCAAAACCCGGCATCGGCGGACATCTGCCCGGTACGAAGATCGTAGGCGATGTTTCACGAACCCGGATGATCCCGGAAGGGTCAGACGCCATATCGCCGGCCCCCCACCATGACATCTACTCCATCGAAGATCTCCGTCAGCTGGTCTTTTCCTTAAAGGAAGCGACCCAGTACCGGAAGCCGGTCATCGTTAAGATCGCGGCCGTCCATAACATTGCCGCCATCGCCAGCGGAATCGCCCGCAGCGGCGCAGATATCATCGCCATCGATGGTTTCCGGGGCGGCACCGGAGCTGCACCCACCCGCATCCGGGACAATGTAGGTATTCCCATAGAGCTGGCTCTGGCTGCCGTAGACC
>CACZSO010000107.1 GCA_902783795.1 uncultured Eubacteriales bacterium | reverse complement strand
TTACGTTGAAAGAAAAACGGCCTTTCGAATAGCCGCGGGCGCGCGCTTCCTGTGTCTGTGAAAAGATGTCGCGGATCATATCGAACACGCCGGTATAAGTGGCCGGGTTCGACCGCGGCGTCCGTCCGATGGGGCTTTGGTCAATGTTAATGATCTTGTCGAGTTTTTCGTAACCGACGATCTGTTTATGTTTTCCGGGGATCTGGCGCGACCGGTTCAAAAGCCGTGACAGGCTCTTTGACAGGATCTCATCTACCAGCGAGGATTTTCCGGATCCGGAAACGCCGGTCACACAAGTGAACACGCCCAGAGGGAAATCCACGTCAATGCTTTTCAGATTATTCTCCTGAGCGCCTTGTACGGTCAGAAATCCTTTGGGTTTCCGTCTCTCCTTAGGCGTGCTGATGCTCCTCCGCCCAGCCAGATAATCGCCGGTGATGGAATCTTTGCAGTTCATCACATCTTCGACGGTTCCGGCCGCCACGACCTTCCCGCCATGCTCCCCGGCACCCGGGCCGATATCGACCAAGAAGTCCGCGGCTCTCATGGTGTCTTCGTCATGTTCCACCACGATGACCGTATTCCCCAGGTCCCTTAAATGTTTCAGCGTTGCCAGCAGCTTATCATTGTCTTTCTGGTGCAGACCGATGGACGGCTCATCAAGAATGTAAGCCACACCGACCAGGCCTGACCCCACCTGTGTCGCAAGCCGGATCCGCTGCGCTTCGCCGCCGGACAAGGATGCTGTCGCGCGCGACAGTGCCAGATACTCGAGGCCCACGTCCATCATGAACTGCAGCCGCGAACGGATCTCCTTTAAGATCTCATCGCCGATCCGGTGCTGCTGCTGGGAAAGATCCAGTTCTTTCACGATCGGCAGCATGTCGCGGATCGCGTAATTTGTGATATCGTAAATATTATAACTGCCGACAGTTACGGCCAGCGACGTCTTTTTCAGCCTTTTGCCGCCGCACTCGGCGCAGGGCGAAATACGCATGAATTCCTCATATTCCGCCTTCATTGTCTCGGAAAACGTCTCTTTATAGCGCCGGTTTACGTTCTCGATCAGGCCTTCAAAAGCGATGGGATAGACTCCCGTGCCCCGCTGGCCCTTGTAATGCACATTGACCTTTTCATCCGTGCCGTATAGCAGAATGTTCCGGATCTTTTCCGGATAATCCTTAAACGGCGTGTCCAGGCTGAACTTGAAATGCTCCGCCAGTGCCTGCAATGTCGCGTTCGTAAAGCTTCCTCTCTGGTTCGACGACTGCCAGCCCATCACGACGATGCAGCCTTCATTGATGGAAAGGGAGGTGTCCGGGATCATCAGCTGCCAGTCAAATTCCATCTTGTAGCCCAGGCCGAAGCACTCCGGACAGGCGCCGAACGGATTGTTGAAAGAAAAGCTGCGGGGCTCGATCTCATCGATGGCGATGTCACAGTCCGGGCAGGCTAAATTTGACGAAAAGACCATGGTCCGGTTCTCGTCGGGAATCTCCGCATAGGCCAGGCCGTCGGACAGCTCCAGCACATTCTCCAGAGATCCTGCCAGCCGGGACTCGATTCCTTCGCGCCGCACCAGACGGTCTACCACGATCTCAATGTTGTGTTTTATATTTTTTTCCAGTTTGATATCTTCGGAAAGCTCATGCATCTCCCCGTCCACACGCACACGGACATAACCGGAACGCTTCGCGTTCTCCAACACCTTTTCATGCATGCCCTTCTTGCCGCGGACCACCGGGGCCGTCAGCATAAAGCGCTTGCCCTCCGGAAGCTGCATCACTGCATCGACCATCTGGTCTACGGACTGCTTCCGGATCTCTTTACCGCAGTTTGGGCAGTGCGGAATACCGATCCTGGCGTACAGAAGCCTCAGATAATCATAGATCTCTGTCACCGTCCCGACCGTGGAGCGAGGGTTGCGGTTAGTGGACTTCTGATCAATGGAGATGGCCGGAGACAGCCCTTCGATGGACTGAACGGCCGGCTTTTCCATCTGGCCTAAGAACTGGCGCGCATAAGAAGACAGCGATTCCATGTAGCGCCGCTGGCCTTCTGCGTAGATAGTATCAAAAGCCAGAGAGGACTTTCCCGAGCCGGACAGGCCGGTCAGGACCACTAGCTCCTCCCTCGGGATATCGATATCCAGATTTTTCAGATTATGCTCCCGCGCACCGCGGATCTTGATGAATTTCTGCTCATTCATATAAAACTCTCCAAAGGCTTTCCCTCGAGGGGAGGGCTGCCTCATCCGTCTGCTTCGCAGACACCTTCCCCAGAGGGGAAGGCTAGTCGTTCAGGTATTTTGCCAGATCCCGGATCTTATCCCGGAGTTCCATAGCTGCCTCAAAATTCAGGTCTGCGGCAGCTTTGCGCATCTGCTTCTCCATATTATCCAGAAGCTTCTTCAGCTCTTTCCGGCTCATGGATTCCGGATCCTTCTCCAGTTTCATGGAGGTCTTTTCCACTTCCTTCGTGATGGAGATCAGGTCACGGACAGCTTTCTGAATAGTCGTGGGGGTGATGCCGTGCTCTTTATTAAAGGCTTCCTGGATCTGCCGCCGCCGGTTCGTCTCGTCAATGGCACGCTTCATGGAATCCGTCATCACATCGGCATACATGATCACATGGCCCTCTGCATTTCTGGCACAGCGGCCCACAGTCTGGATGAGAGATGTTTCGGACCGTAAGAAGCCTTCTTTATCTGCGTCAATAATAGCCACCAGGGCGATCTCGGGAATATCCAGACCTTCTCTCAGCAGGTTGATACCCACCAGCACATCGAACACATCCAGGCGCATGTCCCGGATGATCTGGGCCCGCTCCAGGGTATCGATGTCAGAGTGCAGGTAGCGCACCCGGATGCCTGCCGAGGCCAGATAGGATGTCAGATCCTCTGCCATCCTCTTTGTCAGTGTGGTCACCAGCACCTTATTGCCGGCATCTGTGGTCTTGTGGATCTCCGAGATCAGATCATCGATCTGCCCCTTCACCGGACGCACATCGATCTTCGGATCCAGCAGGCCTGTGGGACGGATCACCTGCTCCGCCCGCAGCATTTCATGATCCTCCTCATACTTCGCCGGTGTGGCGGAAACAAAGAGGAGCTGGTCGATCTTTTCTTCAAATTCATTAAAAGTCAGGGGCCGGTTATCCATGGCGGAAGGCAGCCGGAAACCATAATCGATCAAGGTCTTCTTCCGGTTGTAGTTGCCGTTGTACATGCCGTTCAGCTGAGGTATGGTCATGTGGCTCTCATCCACGATGATCAGGAATTCCTTCGGGAAATAATCCATCAGCGTATAGGGCGGATGGCCCGCCGGCAGCCCCGTCAGATACCGGGTGTAGTTTTCGATGCCGGAACAGAAGCCGGTCTCCCGCATCATCTCGATATCGAACATGGTACGTTCCTTGATGCGCTGGGCTTCCACCAGTTTATCCTCGTGCCGGAACCACTCGATGCGTTCCTGCAGGTCTTTTTCGATCTGGGCTGCCGCCTCTTTTGTCTTCTGGTCGCCTACCACATAGTTCGATGTGGGGAAGAAACCCACATGCTGGAGAGCATGGTCTATTTCTCCCGTCAACGGGTCAAAGGTCACGATCTTATCTATCTCAGAACCGAAAAATTCGATCCTTACAGCCTTTTCAGACGACTCTGCGGGAAAAACCTCGACCACATCGCCCCGGACCCTGAAAGTGCCTCTTTTGAACTCCATCTGAGCTCTCTCGTACTGGTTGCGGATAAGCTCCCGGATCACTTCATCCCGGTCCTTCTCCATGCCGGGACGCAGTGACACCACCATGTCTTTATAGTCCACCGGGGAGCCCAGGCCATAGATACAGCTAACGGAAGCGACTATGATCACATCGTTCCTTTCCGCCAACGCCATGGTGGCAGAAAGGCGCAGTTTATCGATCTCATCATTGATGGATGAGTCTTTTTCAATATAAGTATCCGTGGAAGGCACATAGGCCTCCGGCTGGTAATAATCGTAGTAAGAGACAAAATACTCCACCGCGTTTTCCGGGAAGTATTCTTTCATCTCGCTGTAAAGCTGGCCCGCCAAGGTCTTGTTATGGGAAATGATCAGGGTGGGCTTGTTCAGCGCCTGGATGATATTGGCCATGGTGAAAGTCTTACCGGAACCGGTGACGCCTAACAGGGTCTCGAACTGATTACCCCGTTTAAAGCCTTCTGTCAGTACCCGGATGGCTTCCGGCTGGTCTCCCATGGGTTCATAAGGCGCGTGAAGCTTAAATGCTGCCATAAAATGTATGTCCTTTATAAGAGAATAAGAGCGGGTGCGCGTTCTTCCATAGAAAGGCGCACCCGCCTGGGTCATATGGATCAAGTGTCATCAGGAGGCCGTCTTTTTCAGCTCCTCTATTGCTTTCTCAAGCTGCGTATCCTCTTCTCCGTCTCCCGGTTCCACGATAAAGTCCGGAGTAAAGCCTTCTCCATGGATGCAGATGCCCGAGGGAGAATAATAACGGGAAGTAGTGATCTTAATGCCTGTGCCGTCATTCAGGGAGATAATTGACTGAACGATGCCTTTTCCGAAGGTCTGAGTCCCCACCTGGATGGCTTTGTGATAATCCTTGACAGCTCCGGTAAAGAGTTCGGAAGCTGATGCCGTGTTTCCGTTCGTCAGCACTGCCATGGGAACATCCAAGGCCGCAAACTTATCGGATTCGTAATATTCACGTTTCCCGTTCTTATTTTCTGTATAGGTCAGGACGCCTTCCGGGAGCAGGTAGTCCAGCATATCGGTGACCGCTGATAAAAGACCGCCGCCGTTATCCCTCAGATCTACGATAACTGACGTCATTCCTTCTTTTTTCAGTGCATCGAAAGCCTGCTTAAACTGATCGGCTGTCACTTCATCGAAGGATTTGACCTCAATATAGCCAATGTTATCTTCCAGCATCTTGTAAGTCACCGTTTCTACACGGATCTTCCTCCGCATGACATCCATCTCTATGTAACGGTTTTCTGAAGGCCGGTATATGGTCATGTGAACGGACGTGTTCTCCGGTCCCCTGACCTTTGCCACCACCAGGTTCAGATCTTTCCCGATGGTCTCCTCGCCCTCGACCTTATAAATGATGTCATCTTTTACGATCCCGGCTTCTTCCGCCGGAGAACCGGAGAAGACCTGGATGATATTGACAGTCCCTGATTCCATCTGCTGTATGGTCACACCAATGCCGCTGTAAATGCCGGAAGAGGACTCTTTCAGGTCATCAAATTCTTCTTTCGTGTAATAAACAGAGTAAGGATCTCCCAGCGCCTCCATGTAGCCCTTCAGCATGCCGCTGTCATAATCCACATCCGTATCGAACAGGTAATACTGGTCTATGAGCTCCTTGATGCCGTCCAGTTTCCCGTTCAATGTGGTCATGTCCACATGGGTCCTGTCTTTCCGGATCACCAGGATCACGGCTATGACACAGAGTGCCAGGATGGCTGCCGTAAGAAAGCCTGCCAGAAAACCGCTCTTTTTCTTCTCCTGCCGGGGTACTGCATAAACATAAGGTGCACTGTAAAACTGTTCTTCCTGCTCTTCCGGCGGGGTAAGGTCTTCTCCGTTCAGCCTGTTTTCATCCTCTGTCATTTGTTATGCTCCATATATTTCATGTATTTCACCACCATCAAAGCGATCTTGAAGGTGATGGCGTCTTCGAATTCCCTCAGGTCCAGGCCTGTATTTTTCTGGATCTTATCCAGCCGGTAGACTAAGGTGTTCCGGTGGATATAAAGCTGTCTGGACGTCTCGGACACGTTCAGGGAATTCGCGAAGAACTGATTGATGGTGGTCAATGTTTCATCGTCAAAGCTCTCCAGTGACTGGTTCTGGAAGATCTCATCGATGAACATCCGGCACATGGGAACGGGCAGCTGGTAGATCAGCCGGCCGATGCCAAGAGATGCATAAGAGACCACATTTCTGTCCGAATTAAAGATCTTGCCGATGGACATGGCCATCTTCGCTTCTTTGTAGGAATTCGAGACTTTGCGGATCTCATCCGCTACATTGCCGTAGGAGACGCGTACATCGGACATGGCTTCTGTATTCATCATATCCACCAGTACTTCGGCGATGTGCTGCAGCTCATCATCCGTGTAGTCATCGCCCACTTCTTTCACCAGGACAATGTTATTTTCGTCAATGGAGGTGACGAAGTCTTCTTCACTCTCCAGGTACATGTTCCGGATGGTCTCCAGGGCGCCGATATCATCTTTGTTCCGGGTCTCCACCAGGAAGGCCACCCTCTTCTTCGCCACGTCGATATGCAGTTTTTTCGCCCTGCGGTAGATATCTACGATAAGCAGGTTATCCAGCAGCAGGTTTTTGATGAAGTTGTCTCTGTCGAAACGCTCCTGATAGGCCACGATCAGGGCCTCTATCTGCAGCGCCGTCATCCGGCCCACCACCAGGGCCTTATCTGTTTTTTCGCATTCAATGATATATTCCAGGCGGTTCCCGTTCATAGCCCGGAAATAATAACAGTCATTCACCTCCTGAACATCATCATCAGAGTTCAGCTGTTTAAAGACGTCACGGACCGCATCATTCTTCGTTACATCGTCCTTGCTGATACACATGCCGTCCAATGTATAGACATTAAAATCCACATCTGAGATACGGTAGATCTTATCCAGTGTGTCCATAAGTATCTGATTTGTAACCATTGCTACCTCCGCCGAAAAGTATCGAAAACTATATGGATTTTCCTACTCTCCATCATACCTTAAGTTTAAGAAAAAATAAAGAGGGAATGTGTGAATTCACACATTCCCTCCGCATTTCTAAAGCGAAATATTAGAAAATAGCAATCTCGGTGTCTACGTCGAATGCATGGATATGATCCATGTTGATCAGGAAGGATACCGGAGAATCCTGTTTGCTGGCGGTATGCGAGCTTACACGGGAGATCAGGGTAACATCTGCCAGATCAAAGTAAAGGTTAACTTCAGCACCAAGAAGTTCGTAAACAGAAACCACACTGTTGATGCAGTTGGGTGTTCCTGCCGGGCACTCGGGAAGGTCTTCAGGACGGAAGCCGAAGCAAATGGTCTTGCCAATGTAATTCTTCAGCTGTGCGCCTCTTTCCTTCGGAAGGGTGACCTTCTGGCCATCCGGAAGGACTACGGCTACGGTGTCGCCTGCTGCTTCAACCGGGCAGTCAAGCAGGTTCATCTGCGGAGAGCCGATGAAGCCAGCTACGAACTTGTTGCCGGGCTGTGAATATAATACGTTCGGAGAATCTACCTGCTGGATGATACCATCTTTAAGAACGACGATCCTGGTACCTAAAGTCATGGCCTCTGTCTGGTCATGGGTAACGTAGATGATCGTTGCGCCCAGACGCTGATGCAGTCTGGAAATCTCAATACGCATCTGAACACGGAGCTTAGCATCCAGGTTCGAGAGCGGCTCGTCCATTAAGAATACCTTGGGGCTTCTTACGATAGCACGGCCCATGGCCACACGCTGTCTCTGACCACCGGAAAGAGCTGCCGGTTTACGGTCTAACAGGTGCTCGATGTCCAGGATCCTGGCTGCTTCATGAACAGCTTTGTCGATCTCATCCTTCGGAACTTTTCTTAACTGAAGGCCGAATCCGAGATTATCGTAAACGGTCATATGAGGATACAGCGCATAGTTCTGGAAAACCATGGCGATATCTCTGTCCTTCGGTTCAACTTCATTGACCAGAACGCCGTCAATGTAGCACTCACCGGAGGTGATCTCTTCCAGGCCGGCGATCATACGAAGAGTCGTGGTCTTGCCGCATCCTGAGGGTCCTACGAAGATGATAAATTCCTTATCTTCGATTTCAAGGTTAAAGTCCTTAACGGCAGCCAGGCCGTTGGGATATACCTTCGTTACGTTTCTTAAAGATAATCCTGCCATTTTCAAATCCTCCTGTTGGCGATAAATTGACTGATATTATAATACTATTTTCTTGTAAAAAATGCTATGTCACGAATAGCCAAAAATGAAAAGTTCATTTTGTAGAATTTCACCAAAGTGAAACACCAGGAGAACTTAGGAGGCAGCGTCAGTTTACGACTCTGTCAAAAAACATCTCTCTTGTCAGCGCATAATCCGGGATCAGGAATTCATTCTGCATCTTGAAGGTCCCGTCATAGGGGATCCTCATCTGGATGATCTCAAAGTTCATAAGTTCCGGAATGTCCATAAGCAGACGGGCCACCTTTTCCCTGGGGATATTATGGGTGACATAAGGGAGCAGCTTACCTGCCAAAGATAAGATAGATCCGGCTTCCCCGCTCTTTACTTTATTCACGATAGCCATCAGGATCTTCCGGTTTCTCTGGGTACGGCCGAAATCAGCATTTTCATCACTTCTGTTTCTCGAATGGTAGAGGGTGGCATTTCCCCAGAGATGATAGACCCCTGGCGTATCTGTTTTTTCTATGTCGTATTTTTTCTTTTTTATACGTTCATACTCAGCATTATTCAGTCTGAGTTCTATGCCCCCTATCACATTGATGAGATCTCTCATTTCTTTAAAACTCACCATGGCATAATTATCCGTCCGGATACCAAAGTTCGTTTCGATCGTCTGGATAAGCAGCGGAGCTCCGCCGTTTGCGTATGAAGCATTCAATTTTCTCACACCTATTCCGGGAACATTGACTGCAGTATCACGCATCATCGAAGTCATCCAGATCTTTCTGGTATGATAATTGATCGTGACCATGATCACCGTATCTGAGTTCCCGTACCAAGTGTCATCATGTTTATCTACCCCGATCAGCAGCAGATAATACATACCGTCTTCTTCATTTGCGACATCCTGCGGTACTACTTCTTCTATAGTGTTCATGTAAGTCTGCCATGGCGGTCTGGTGGCTTTTTTCCATTCCTGACCATTAGCGTCGGTTCTGGGTTCCTCTGAGATAGTGCCTGCCGTATCGGTGATCTGCTCAATGACCTTTGACTCATCATCGGCATTCATCGTGATCTCGCTATTTACAGAAACATAGTTTACCGAGTCATCATCAACATAATTTGAAAGTCCGTATAAATGACGGAACAGCCCCATAATGACGCCGGCCAGGATCAGCAGGAAACCCAGGATAAAGAAAAGAATAGCCAGCAGACGCTGCTTTTTATTCTTGAAGATAGGTTTTCTTTTTTTCTTTTTCGGAGCAGATACGAGTACTGCCGCCGGTACTTCCGGTGTTTCTTTTCCTGTCTCTTCAGAAACTGTCTCTTCTTCCGTATGTTCTGACGGCTCTTCTTTGCTTTCCGCCTTCTTTTCTTCTATGTTCTCTTTATTTTCTTCTGCTGTATCCTCTTCTGCAGTCTTTTCAGCTGCAGCTGAGATCGCTGTCGCCTCTGATCCTTCGGATGATCCTTTCTCCTCAGGAATATCTGAAGCCGGGGTACCCATATTGGCTTCTTCCTTCGCTTCTTGAGCTTCTTCTGTCAAAGCAGTTTCCGCTGCCGTTTCTTCTTCGGCGCCCTCTTTCACTGCCTGGGCCGCCAGGATGATTTCCTGCTCCAGCATCAGTTTTTCTGCATCACTCTCCGGATCTTCTTTCACTGTAACTGCTTCCACAGGTCCTTCTTCAGCGGGTTTTTCATTAGAAGGTTTTTCCTTCCTTTCAGAAGGCGCAGAAACTCCCACGCCGTCCGGCCATTCGCCAAACTGCGCGATATCATCGATATCTTTCAATTCTTCCGCCGCTGCTGCAGTCTTCACTGCATCATCAGAAAACTCCGCCATACCTTTATCATTATCAAAAGGTGCGGAAGGTCCTTCTGTATGCTTTTCAGGCGGATCACCAGCAGCATCGAAACTGCTGTTCTCCTCTAAAGACATGAGTTTCTCCTCATGGTAAAAATGTTATTCCACATGGCATGCGCAAGGCACCCGGCAAAAATCAAATTTCGGCCGGATGCCCGCAGTGTTAATAAATATGAGCGTAAAGCTGATTGATAGTATCCTGATAGCTGTACGGGATCAGGTACTCATTCTGAGAGTAGAACTGTCCGTCAAAAGGCACACGAAGCTGCTGGATAGGCCAGTTCATGAGAGACGGTGCATTTGCGATCAGATTCGCCAGGGTACCGCCGTCAATGTTATGGACCACATAAGGCAGGATCGCAGAAGCCGCATTGGCTACACTGCCCACGCCGCCGCTTTTGATCTTATTGTAGATAGCCATCAGCACATTTCTCTGACGTTGTGTTCTGGCATAGTCATAGCCACCAGAGGTACGGTTTCTCGCATGGGCTAAAGCTTTATCCCCATTCAAATGCACCACCCGGTCCTGACCAATCGAAAGATGTATATACTCGGCCTCAGCCTGTGTCAGGTAAACATCGATACCACCAATAGCATTCACCAGTCCTCTCAGACCGTTGAAGTCACAGGTTGCATAGTTGTCCACATGAAGCAGGAAGGTGGCTTCCAGGGTCTGGCAAGTCAGGGGAGCCCCGCCCAAAGCGCAGGAACGGTTCATTTTCCAGTATCCGGCGCCGGGGATATAGGCGTAAGTATCACGCATGAAGGATGTCATGGTGATCTTATGTTTGTCATAGTTGATGGAGATCAGGATCATGGCATCCGAGTTGCCGGCCCAGCTGGTATCACGCCTGTCTACACCTATCAAAAGGACATTATGCGTGTTGCCGATCATCTGCGGGACCACCGGTACGGGAGGCGGTGCTGTAGTTCCGGGTCTGCCGCCCTGATTCGAATTACCGCCCTGTTGGCCGCCATTACCGCCGTTATTTCCCTGTTGTCCTCCACCGGAGCCATTTTGACCTTCACCATTTTGACCTTCGCCATTCTGGCCTTCACCGTTCACATCGTCTCCGGAAGGCAATGTTTCGGAAGGATCTAATGTCAATGCCGGGTCTGATACGCCCAGAGACTCATACAGACGGCTTCTCGCCGCGGCGATTTCTGAAGCGATATCATTCTGTATGGATTCCTCCAATGACGAATCTATGGTTTCATCAGTATCCGCTTCTCTCAAAGATTCCAGCACAGAGGAGTCTACGGTGATCTCTTCCGGATCCTTCTCGTAGTTCGACATCTTATAGTAGTGCCGGATGACCAGGAAGAGAGCACCCAGAGCGATCACGATCACACCCAGGATCGATGCAAGTACCGTCAGAAGAACACGATATTTATTCCTCTTCTTTTTCCCGTCTTTGCCACGGCGGACTTCCATATTGCCGGATCCATAATTATTATCTGCTGCCATAACTCACTACTTCCTTTCACATCTGGATCTTATCCAGATGCCAGATATCTTTCAGATAGTCGCTGACAGTCCTGTCGGAAGAAAACTTACCACACCGGCAGGTCTGCAGCAGACACATTTTGGCCCAGCGCAGCCGGTCTCGATATACCTCACTTATCCGCATGGAAGCTTCATGATAAGACATGAAGTCTTTCAGGATAAAGTAAGTGTCTGCCCTGCCGGAATAGGATGACAGCAGGCTGTCATACAATCCGCGGAACAGATCCGGGTTATCCGGTGAGTAGGTGCCGTTGATCAACTGCATCAGGACATCTCTTAACTCATCATTCGTGGAGAAGATGGTTTCGGGATAATAGTCATTATTCCGTTCATGGGCCATGACTTCATCCGATGTCATGCCGAAGATAAAGGCGTTCTCGCTGCCCACTTCTTCCACGATCTCAACATTGGCGCCGTCCAGTGTTCCTAGGGTGACGGCGCTGTTCAGCATGAATTTCATGTTAGAGGTGCCGGAAGCTTCACGGGAAGCCGTGGAGATCTGCTCAGACACTTCTGCCGCGGCAAAAATGATCTCCGCGTTAGATACGCGGTAATCCTCAATGAAGACCACTTTCAGCTTACCGTGGATATCCGCGTCATTATTCACGACTTCTGCCACGGAATTGATCAGCTTGATGGTCATCTTTGCCCGCTCATAGCCGGCTGCTGCCTTACCGCCGATGATGTAGGTCCTGGGATAGAAATCACGGAAGAACTCCTCATCATTCTTCAGCTTATTATACAGGTACATGATATGCAGGATATTCATGAGCTGCCGTTTATATTCATGCAGCCGCTTGACCTGCACGTCGAAAATGGACAGGGGGTCCACATCGATGCCGTTATTCTCACGAATGTATTTCGCCAGCCGGAGCTTATTCTCATACTTGATGTGCAAAAACTCCCGGAGGGACGCCTCATCATTGATATAAGCTTCCAGCGCACTGATCTTCGGCAGATCCGTGATCCAGCCCGTACCGATGCGCTTGTTGATGAAATCCGTCATCAGCGGGTTCGCATGTACCATGAAACGGCGCTGGGTAATGCCGTTAGTCACATTATGGAACTTGTCGGGGAAGAGCTCATAGAAATCCTTCAGCTCTCTGGCTTTCAGGATCTCTGTGTGGAGCTGTGCCACGCCGTTGATGGAGAAGGATCCTACGATAGCTAAATAAGCCATGCGGATCTGGCCATTGTATAAAGGCGCCATATTTGCGATCTTTGATTCATTATTCGGGTATTTTTCCCGAAGCATGGACACAAAACGGCGGTTGATCTCATCCACAATGGAGTATACACGGGGAAGCAGGTTCTGGAAAAGACCGATAGGCCATTTTTCCATAGCTTCCGACATGATGGTATGGTTCGTATATGCGCAGCATTTTGTCACCACATCCCACGCATCGTCCCACTCATACTTCTCTTCATCCATTAAGAGCCGCATAAGTTCTGCTACCGTCAGGGTGGGATGGGTGTCATTCATCTGGAAGACCACCTTATCCTCAAAGCCCTTTAAGGAGCCCTTATGAGATTCCTTATACTTGCGGATGGCTGTCTGCAGTGTGGCAGATACAAAGAAATACTGCTGTTTTAAGCGGAGTTCCTTACCTGCTGTGTGATTATCATTGGGGTAAAGCACTTCCACGATGGTCTTCGCCAGGTTCTCCTGCTCGATGGCTTTTGCATAATCGCCACGGTCAAAGGAGTCCAGGTTGAAGTTGTTGATGGGCTCTGCATCCCAGATACGCAGTGTGTTGACAATGTTTGAATCATAGCCCACCACCGGCATATCATAGGGCACAGCCAGGACAGAGCTGTAATTCTCCAAAGAGAAATGCTCACGTCCCTTTTCATCTACATGAGACACCACGGTACCGCCGAATTTTACTTCACAGGCATACTCGGGACGGCGGATCTCAAAGGGGTTGCCGTTTGCAAGCCAGTCATCCGGGATCTCAGTCTGATAACCGTTTTTGATCCTTTGGGCAAACAGGCCGTACTTATATCGGATACCGCAGCCGTAAGCGCCATAGCCCATGGTAGCCAGGGAATCCAGGATACAGGCAGCCAGTCTTCCTAAGCCCCCGTTTCCTAAGGCCGGGTCACGTTCTTTATCCTCAATAGCGTTTAGATCAAAGCCCAGTTCATCCAGCGCTTCCCGGACTTCATCATCAGCACAGATGTTGATCAGGATATTGCCCAGGGCACGTCCGATCAGGAATTCCATGGACAGGTAATACAGGATCTTCACATCCTGCTTTTCATAAGCCTTATGTGTGGCGATCCAGTCATCGATGATGAATTCCTTTACAGCCGTGGAAACAGCCAGGAACATCTGCTGCTTATCCACATCTTCATAGGTTTTCCGGAACATCCGCTTGCAGTTTTCCTTAACTTCATGCACGAAGAGTTCCTTATTAAAATCAATATTCATGTAATCTCCCTGTTCTGTCTTCAGCTGATGACTTCCAGCGCAATATCACAGCTTTCGCCATTGATATCCCAGCTCTTTTCAAAGCCCTTAAGCTCACCCTTAAGCACTTCTTCTCCCAGGGTATCGCTCATGACAGCTTCTTTGTAAGTCTCAAAAATGCGGCTGATCTTTTCGGAACCTTTATAAGTGATCCGGATATGATCGGTAACATTAAAGTCAGCTTCTTTTCTCATCTGCTGGATCTTCGAAATGATCTCGCGGACAAAGCCTTCATCGATCAGATCATCTGTCAGATTCGTATCCAGGACTACCGTGAGTTCTCCGTTATTTTCGCTCACATAGCCGGGCTTTTCCATCATTTCGATGAGCAGGTCATCTTCCGTCAGCTCCACATCAGAGCCATCCAGCACAAAGCTCAGTTTTCCGTTCTGCTTCAATTCATCCATGGCGGCATTACCGTCCAGATCCTTCAATGTCTCACGGATCTTGTTAAGAAGCCGCCCATATTTCGGGCCTACTGTCCTTAACTGAGGCTTGAATTCATAGGTCGTGAATTCTCTTACATCATCCGTAAAGATGAGCTCTTTCACATTCAGCTCTTCACGGATGACATCATCAAAGTATTCACCCAGCTGGAAAGGCGCCTTGATGAACATGGTGCTTAAGGGCTGGCGGTTCTTGATGGCCGCCGCATTCCGGCAGGCCCTGCCCATCACCACCAGTTTCAGCACGTGGTCCATATCCTCTTCCAGCTTCGTGTCGATCAAAGACTCGTCAGCTTCCGGATAGCTGCACAGATGGATAGATTCCGGCGCTTCCGGATCCACAGAAATGACAATATTCCTATAGATCTCTTCTGTCATGAAGGGGATCATCGGGGCCGCTAAGAGCGATACCTTATACAGGCACTCAAAGAGGGTCATGTAAGCATTGATCTTATCCTGCTCCATCCCCTTAGCCCAGTAGCGTTCCCTTGACCGGCGGACGTACCAGTTGGAAAGGTCATCCACAAACTCAGACAGGGCGCGGGCAGCTTCCGTGATCTTATAGTCCTCCAGATCACCATCCACTTCTTTGATCAGGCTGTTCAGCCGGGACAGGACCCATCGGTCCATGACCGGAAGGTCAGAGGTGTCCCACTTCCCGTCTTTTAAGTATTTCATGGGATCGAACTGGTCGATCTCCGCATACAGCGTATAGAACGCATAGGTGTTCCACAAGGTTCCCATGAAGCGGGACCGGCCCTCTATCACGGCGTCTTTGTGGAATTTATTCGGAAGCCAGGGGGCCGAATTAGAGTAGAAATACCAGCGGACGGCATCCGCGCCCATGGTCTCCAGGGCTTCAAAGGGATCTACCACATTGCCCTTGGATTTACTCATCTTCTGGCCCTTTTCATCCTGGACCAGGCCCAGGACGATGACATTCTCGTAAGGGGCTTTATTGAAGAGCAGGGTGCTTTCCGCCATCAGGCTGTGGAACCAGCCTCTGGTCTGATCCACGGCTTCGGAAATGAAGTCCGCCGGGAACTGCTGCTCAAAAAGCTCCTTATTTTCAAAGGGATAATGATGCTGGGCGAAAGGCATGGCGCCGGAATCGAACCAGCAGTCGATCACTTCCGGTACCCGGTGCATGGTCCTGCCGCAGTCCGGGCAGGGCATGGTGATCTCGTCGATGTACGGGCGGTGCAGTTCTACAGTCAGCGCTGCTTCATCACCGCTCTTTTCTTTCAGTTCTTCCCTGGAACCGATGCACTCGCGTCTGCCGCATTCACACTCCCAGATATTTAAGGGGGTACCCCAATAGCGGTTCCTTGAGATAGCCCAGTCCTGGATATTCTCCAGCCAGTTGCCGAAACGGCCTTTGCCGATGGATTCCGGGATCCAGTTGACGGTATTATTATTCCTCACCAGGTCATCCCTGACTTCGGTCTCTTTGATATACCAGGAATCACGGGCATAGTAGATGAGGGGTGTACTGCAGCGCCAGCAGTGGGGATATTCATGTTCGAACTTCGGTGCATCAAAGAGAAGTCCGGCTTTTTCCAGATCCTCCAGGATGACCAGGTCTGCTTTCTTCACAAAGAGACCGGCATACGGCGTCTCCTTCGTCATCTCGCCCTTGCCGTCTACGAACTGCACGAAAGGCAGGTCATACTTCCGGCCCACGTTCGCATCGTCCTCACCAAAGGCCGGGGCAATGTGTACGATGCCGGTACCGTCTGTCATGGTGACATAAGTATCACAAGTGACGTAGAAGCCTTTTTCTTTCAGTGTGTCCACATAATCTCCGGTAAAGGAGAATAAAGGCTCGTAGGGCATATATTCCAGGTCACGGCCGGTGTAGCGCTCTACTACTTTGGGATCCGCATCAACATTCTTTTTCAGGATCACATCGCCCACCAGGGCTTCTGCCATGATGTAATAGCAGTCTTCATCCGCCACATGGATCTTCACGTAAGTCTCATCCGGATTCACGCAAAGCGCCACGTTAGAAGGCAGGGTCCAGGGTGTGGTGGTCCAGACCAGGAAATAAGTATTATCCTGATCCTTGGCCTTAAACCGCGCGATGGCGGAACGTTCCTTTACCAGCTTATAACCCTGGGCTACCTCTGCCGTAGAGAGAGGGGTGCCGCAGCGCGGGCAGTAGGGAACGATCTTGAACCCCTTATAAAGAAGGCCTTTATTCCAGATCTCCTTTAACGCCCACCATTCAGACTCGATATAGTCGTCATGATAAGTGACATAGGGGTTCTCCATATCTGCCCAGAAACCTACGGTGCCGGAGAAATCCTCCCACATGCCCTTATATTTCCAGACAGACTCCTTACACTTTTCAATGAAAGGCTCGATGCCGTATTTTTCGATCTGATCCTTTCCATTCAATCCCAGCTCTTTTTCCACTTCCAGTTCTACCGGAAGGCCATGGGTATCCCACCCCGCCTTACGGGGCACCATATAGCCTTTCATGGTGCGGTAACGGGGGATCATATCCTTGATGACACGGGTCAGCACATGGCCGATATGAGGTTTTCCGTTAGCCGTGGGCGGTCCGTCATAGAAGGTATAGACAGGACTGCCCTCCCGGGCTTTTTCTGTCTTCCTGAAAATATCGTTTTCTTTCCAGAACTTCCCGATTTCTTTTTCACGTTCGACAAATTTCTGGTCTGTGGCTACTTTTTTATACATAAGCTGTCCTTTCGGAAGATCTTACTGTTCTCTGACTTAGAAAAGCGCATGCTTTCCATGCGCTCTTCCCTTTTCACGCTTACTTTATTCAGTCAATATAATAGACTTCCTCGTTGTCACCGCCGCTTTCCATTTCTTTATAATCCGAACCATCATACAATGTAGCGGAAACATTAAAGTCTCCCAGCACTTCACTGTAGACATGGATCTTCTTATAAGAATCCAGGATGCCCTGATAGACCTCTTTGAACAAGGTCTTCCGGCGGCTGGTCATTTCTTTCTTCACGGCCGTTTCCGTCCGCTCGTCATCATGCTCATTCACCATACGGCCAATGTAGCCCACATAGCTGCCGTCTTTATTTTCAACGACCAGAGATTCATACTCATCTTTCTTTAAATTCCAGGCCATCCGCTCGAACTTCTTCGTGCCATTGTCCTCTTCGGTTTCTTCTGCGGGCATGGTCAGTTCATAGTTACTCAGCGGCGTAATACCGATCTCTTCGTTATCCGTATAAAGTTCAGCGATCAGGTCTACTTTCTGCGCGGTCTCAAACAGATGCAGGGCTTCCTCGATATATTTTTCCACCAGTTCCTTCTGTTCTTCCACCGGCCGGTCTTCACCATCCTTCTGCTTCGGCGCAATAATAACACCTTCCGCCAGCTTGATGGTCAGGGCTTCTTCATCGTAGGAAGTGTCGATGCTCTCAGTCAGATGTAAAAACTCCTTATTCGCGATCATGTTCTCGCGGATGAAGGATGTCACCACATCCTTCGAGGCCTCTGCCGCATTGACCACGGCTTCATTATCTCTCAGGAAACGATTTACCGTACGGGTCAATGTTTTCTCTTCTTCTTCCGTTAAGGCAATGCCGTCCTTTTCGGCTTCTTTATTCAGGATCTTCGCCTGGATCATCTGCTGCATGGCGTCTTCCCTGAGCATATCCACAGAATTGTAATCTCCTGAAGAATAAGTCCAATAGTTCATCAGGCCGCCGTAAAGGCTCTCAGCCAGAGAGTATATATTAAATTCTGTTACATACTGAGCATAATGGAAATACATCAGCGCTTCGGCGCGGCTGTATCTTTCTCCGTCGATGGTAAGTGCGACTCTGTCGCCGTCCACCTGCAGACATCCTGTGACTGGCATGGCAAACAGGCATGCCGCAAGGATCAGTGCGGCGATTTTTGTCAAATGATGTTTCATAATCATCCTCCTGCATTTTAGGACATACTGTCCCCGTAACTGCATTATTCTACCACAAGCCCCGGAAAAACACAAGGCGCGATTCCCTAAAAAACACAGTATGCGCAGAAATTCGTAGAATTTTCACAACTTATGGTGCTTAAATCTTTTACTGAGACAACAATGTTCTCTCCATTTCCGTAAGAAGCCGTCCGATCACTTCTAACACAGAACCTTTTTTCTTTTCCGGAGCCCGGTCTCTGAACAGAAGTCCCGGTGTTTCTCCCGGAAGAAAACGCATGGATCCTTTCATGTCATCCAAAAGTTCCGGCAGGTTCTCTGCCTTTATCCTGGCATCCGGCATAAAGCGGAAGGTAAGCTCCCTGGCGTTTCCCTTGATCTCCGAAAGGAATAACCTCCGGGCCCGGGCCCTTAATACCGCCGCTTCCGTCAGATTCATGACTTCCTCCGGCACATCGCCGTACCGGTCAGTCAGTTCATCCTCCAGTTCCAGTTTTTCTTCTTCTTTTTCCAGGAAGGAGATCTTTTTATATACTTCCAGCTTCAGGGCTTCATTTGTGATGTAATCCGAAGGGATATAGGCGTTCACCCGCACATCCAGCAAGGTGTCCTGGGATGCCTGGGTCTCCTCCTCGCCCTTCTCTTTCTTCACAGCCTCTGAAAGCATCTTGCAGTACAGTTCATACCCGACTTCCGCCATATGGCCTGACTGGGCATTGCCCAGCACGGCCCCGGCACCTCTCAGCTCCAGATCTTCCATGGCGATCTTAATGCCGCTGCCCAGCTCGGTGAACTGCCGGATGGCTTCCAGCCGCTTCTGGGCTTCTTCTGAGGGGATCCGGTTTTTCCGGTACATGATAAAAGCGTAGGCCTGGCGGGAAGAACGGCCCACACGGCCCCTCAGCTGATACAGCTGGGCCAGGCCGTAACGCTCTGCATCATGGATGATGATGGTGTTCACGTTCGGGATGTCCAGGCCGGTCTCGATGATGGTGGTAGACACCAGCACATCGATGTCCCCTTCGATAAAGGCCAGCATCCGGTTTTCCAGCTCCCGTTCTGACATTTTCCCGTGGGCATAGGCCACATTCGCGTCCGGTACCAGGGCACTGACCCTGTTCGTCACTTCATCGATGTCCTGGACCCGGTTATACACGTAATATACCTGGCCGCCCCGTTTTAATTCCCGGGTAATGGCTTCCCGTACCAGTTCTTCCGCGTATTCCATCACATAAGTCTGCACGGCCTGCCGGTCAGTGGGAGCCTCCTCCAGCACCGACATATCCCGGACACCGATCATGGACATGTGCAGGGTCCGGGGGATGGGCGTGGCGGTCAATGTCAGCACGTCTACGTCGTTTTTAAGCTGTTTGATCTTCTCTTTATGCTTTACGCCAAAACGTTGCTCCTCATCTATAATCAACAGTCCCAGGTCCTTGAAGGTTACATCTTTTGACAAGATCCGGTGAGTTCCTATGACAATGTCCACGCTACCCTTCCTGAGGCCTTCTATGGTCTGCTTCTGTTCAGAGGCAGTCCGGAACCTGGACAGCATTTCGACGCTCACCGGGTAGTCCTGCAGCCGTTCCCTAAAGGTATTATAATGCTGCTGGGCCAGGATGGTGGTGGGCACCAGATAGGCCACCTGCTTATTCTCCTGCACCGCCTTAAAAGCCGCACGGATGGCCACTTCCGTCTTTCCGAAGCCCACATCGCCGCAGATCAGCCGGTCCATGATCTTCCCGGATTCCATATCATGCTTCACATCATCGATGGCGTCCAGCTGGTCCGATGTTTCCTCGTAGGGGAACATCTCCTCAAACTCCTTCTGCCAGACAGTATCCGGGCCATAGGTGAAGCCCCGCCCGTTCTGCCGGAAAGCATACAGCCGGACCAGTTCCTCCGCCACCTCTTCCACGGCAGCCTTTACCCGTGCCTTTGTCCGCTTCCATTCGGGAGAATCAAGCCGGGAAAGGCGGGGCGGCTTTGCGTCTGAAGAAGCATATTTCTGCACCACATCCAGGTTTGTGACCGGGATGTACAGGGTCCCGGACTTCCCGTAGGAGATCTTCAGGTAATCCTTCAGTACATCGTCCGTGGTGATCTGCGTGATGCCCTGGTAAATACCTATTCCATAGTTTTCATGGACCACATAGTCTCCGTTGGAAAGTTCGGAGAACGAACGGATCCGCTGCCCGTCGTTATTTTTCCTGATGCGGCGTTTCTTTTTCTTTTCCACGCCAAAAATATCGCCTTCCGCGATCACCGCGAATTTCAGCGCCGGATACACATAGCCTCGGTGCAGGTTTCCGCAGGCGATCCTAAGGGTCCCCGGCCTGACTTCCTCTTCTTCCGTGTCCGAATAGTAGGCATGCAGGCCATAACCCCTCAGCTCCTCCGCCATACGGGAGCAGCGCGTCCGGGAGGCCGATAATAGAATGACACTGTATTTTAAGTCCTGGTAGCGCTTCAGGTCCTGGGTAAGCCCTCCGAAATTCCCGGCATAGGAGATCATGGACTGCACTTCCATATAGAAAGTCTCTCTGATCTTTAAGGCCGATGTACGGGAATCCAGGCCGGAAAACGCCAGGGTGCGAGGGGTCTCCAGCAAAGAAAAGACATAGGGAAGCGGCAGGCAGGCATAACCTTCTTCGGGTTCAGCCATACCCTTTTCCAGCCGGTTTTCAAAGCTCTCCCTGAACTCAAGCTCCGTGCCTTTCCCGTACTCCTCCATCCGGTTAGGTTCTTCCAGGAAAATGAGGGTATCCTTCGGCAGAAAATCGATCAAGGAGCAAAGTTTTTCGGGATCCGGCGGGATTTCTTTCGCCGGGGTGATCTCCACTTCCTTCACCCGTTCCACGGTCAGCTGTGACTCAGGAGAAAACGTACGGATCGTGTCGATCTCCGTATCCCAGAAATCGATCCTGTACGGAAGTTCCGATGTCAGGTCGTACACATCCAGGATACCGCCGTGCACCGCAAATTCCCCGGGTTCTTCCACCCGGGCACACCGCTCATATCCCAGCTGCACCAGCTTAAGAGCCGCTGCCTCGATCTCCGCATAAGCCCCTTCGGAAAGCATCATCACATGATCCTGATACACCTCCGGCGGTGCCATGGTGTTCATGACCGCCTGGATATCGGTGATGATGGTCAGGGGTTCTTCCGATGTCCTCAGCATGAGCCGCCGAAGCACCCGCATACGCTCCCTGGTCAGGATATTGGACTTCAGGTCTGCCTGATAAAACAACAGGTCTCTTTCAGGGAACAGCAGCACTGCCTCTTTAAAAAAACGGTAGTCGTCCAGCAGGGCGCGTGCTTCTGTTTCGTCATAAGTAACGATCAGACGGACGCAACCGCTGCCCGCCTGATCCATGATATGTACTTTCTGCGACTCTGCAGCCCCTACCAGGGCTGCCGGGCCGTTCCCTTTATCAAGCGCTTCCGAGATCTCCCGGAAGGCTGCCAGTTTTTCTAAAGGTCTGTCAAAGAATTTCATCCCGTTTCTTTCCGTTATACAGATTCATGGCCTTTTCGGGACCGTCCTTCAGCATGACGACAGCGGCATCTCCCGCATCCGTTAAGGCTTCATTAAGACGTTTCCGGTCCTCTTTGCTTATCCTGGAAAGCACAAAGGCGATCTGGTCTTCTTCCGCCGGCATGGGTCCTACACCGATCCTTACCCGCTTAAAGTTATCCGTACCCAACTGCTGGATTATATTTTTCAGGCCATTGTGCCCTCCGGCAGAACCGCTGTTTCTTACACGGATGCTGCCGGTATTCAGATGGATATCATCCGAAAGCACCACGATATGCTCCGGCTTTACATGGTAGGCGTCCACGATCTCCCGCAAGGCTTCTCCGGACAGGTTCATAAAGGTCTGGGGCTTAACCAGGATCACGTTCATCCCTTCGATCACACCCCGGCCGGTCCGTGATT
Source organism: uncultured Eubacteriales bacterium (assembly GCA_902783795.1). GTDB lineage: Bacteria > Bacillota > Clostridia > Lachnospirales > Lachnospiraceae > UBA1267. The sequence continues at coordinate 2,157 of CACZSO010000107.1, read as the reverse complement.
TCTTCCGCTTTCCGGTGATCTTGATCCCGTATTTCTCCGCCAGCAGGTCCACCGCATCAAAGCCGGCATTATGTCTGGTGTGTGCATATTTTCTTCCCGGGTTTCCAAGCCCCGCGATCACATAGTCCATGTCGTTATATATCCTTAAACCCTAATACACGCTGTAGGGATCCATACCCTCCGGCACCCGTACATTCGGGACGGGAAGCGGACGCTTCCGGGAGAACACTTTCAGAACATCAAAAAGATCCGAAACATCGGCGGATTCCTTGATCTCCTCCCCTGTAAGCTCATGATTCTTCATGGCTACCAGCGCTTTATACATATAAGTCCCGTCCAGGTTCCGCCGGCCGGTCCTTAAGTAACCGGTGCCGCCGGCTGTCTTTGACAGCTGCACCCAGGCATGGACAGAAGAATCTACATTACAGTAATAATCAAAGCCTTTCGACTTAAGATACAGATAAGCTTCGCCATTCTCGGGATAATTCCGCCAGGTGCCGATGTCTGCGCCGAAGGCAAAGATGATGATATCAGTGCCGCCGATCAGGGGGCTGACTTCGTTCATCCACCACTCGGTATCACGGGTAAAACGTTCTGCCACGATGGCGCCGGTGCTGCGGTCCACCACAGTTCCCATGTCCATATGACCCCAGGTGTGGGACGCAAACTTCCAGCCTGTCGCCTTAATGGCTTCCGCCACCCGGGCAGCATCCTTCCGTTCCTGCTCGATATTGACACATTTATATTCATAAGCACTGGGCCATGCCGGATCTCCGGCGCCATAGGCGATCTCCGAAGTCTTATAACCCAGGATGCCGTTATAGCCAGTCAGCGCACAGGTGCCCTTAGCTCCCCGGTAGGAGAAGTCCGGATGTGCCTCCACAAAATCATTGAGAAGCGGGATAACATCAAAGCTGCCGTACTCCACGCTCTCCACCACCGGTGCACCATTCGCATCTGTCACCAGGTTCCCGTATGAGTCCACCTTATACTTGGCCATCTCATTCTGGATCCGTCCATCTTTCCCCACGATCAGTTTCGTGGCGCACCCGGTATTGATCATATACTCGTAATAACTGGTATCATCGATGGACAGCACAAAGGGCTTTTTGCCCGCCGGCAGGTAGATGGGGTTATAGGTCATGCATTCCGTACCGTCTTCCATCTTCTTAATGGAAGCCATATCAGACAGATGGATGAGCACGTAGCCTGCATCATACATCTGTCTTATGATCTCGTTAAATTCATCCACCGTGGTCATGACCTGGTTATAATCATCCCGCTTATAGCAGGTCCAGGCGATGTCTTCGTCCACCACCAGCGTATGGAAGAACACATGGGTGATATTCGAGTTATTGCCGCTGTTCCAGACCAGGAGCTGTGAACGCTTCGCATTGCAGGAATTAATGAAATCCTTCAAGGTCTCGCTCTGTTCATAAGCCGGCACCTGTTCTTTCACATACGCCACTGCCTTTTCATAATCATACATGGCCGCATAGGTCTCCGCTGTCTTCAGTATATCAGCGAATTCCTCCGGCAATGTTTCTTTTGTGGGCGGAGCTTCCGTGGTGGCGTCCTCCGGATCCGTGGTCTTGATCACCTCAGGCGTGGTAGGGGTCTCATGGTTCTTTTTTATGATCACGGACAATGCGATGCCTATCCCCAGAAGGATCACTAAAGCGATACCGACAGTCAGAAGTATCCGCGCGGCATCTCTCTTCTTTTTTCTTCTCCTTAAGTTCCTTCTTCTGGTATCTTTATTCAGGTCTCTGAACTCGTCCATAACGTCCTTCTTTTCTTAAGTGGATTTTCCCCTATTGTACATGAAAAACGGGGAATGGTCAACCATTCCCCGTTCTCATTTGCTGATGATGTCATTCCTCAATTGTCCCGTCTGCAAGTGCCTGATTATACCGTTCCAGTATCGCATCCTGAAGAACTGCCCTCATACTTGAGTTGATGGGATGCGCGATGTCACGGTATACACCGTCAGAAGATTTTCTGGAAGGCATTGCCACGAAAAGTCCGTTATCGCCGTCAATGATCTTCATATCATGAACCACGAACTCATCGTCAAATGTCACCGAAACAATAGCTTTAAGCCTTCCCTCTTCCTCCATACGGCGAATCCTTACATCGGTAATATTCATGACCTCG
>CACZSO010000106.1 GCA_902783795.1 uncultured Eubacteriales bacterium | reverse complement strand
GATTCTGACTATATGGCAGCCATCGAAGATGCCATGGTTTTAGGCGCTTCCTCCGTTAACCTGTCTCTGGGTTCCTCTTCAGCAGGTATGACTTTCAGCACGGCTTATCAGGACATCCTGGATGCATTGGCTGAAAACAATATGGTCTATACGAACTCGGCAGGCAACAACTTTGACTGGACAGAGGCAAACATCGGCTCCGGCTATATGTATGCTGATGATGTCAGTTATGCTACCGGCGGTTCACCGGGTACCTATCAGAATTCTCTTTCTGTAGCGTCAGTTGATAACGATGGCGCTATCGGCATGCCCATGCTGCTGGAAGACGGCACGATGGTATTCTATGATGACGGATCTTCCGCAAAGAATGCTCCCATGACCTCGATCGCTAAAGATGAGTATTATACTTACGTAGCAGTTGCTGGTTATGGTGATGACTTCGGCGATATCCCGATGGAAGGCAAGATCGCTGTCTGTTCCCGCGGCTCTATCTCTTTCTTTGTGAAAGCGAATAACGCTGTTGCGAAAGGTGCTGCCGCCACTGTCATCTACAATAACCAGGCCGGCACCATTTCCATGGACCTGACTGGCTATACCGGAACCGCTCCTGCTGTTTCCATCACCCAGGCCGATGGTTATGCGATGCTTATGGCCGGTGAGGAGAAGACCACTGAAAATGGCTATACCTACTACGAAGGCAAAGTAAAAGTTACGAATACCTATCAGGTGGGTAATTACCACAGTGATTATTATACCATGAGTGATTTCAGCTCCTGGGGTGTTCCCGGCAGCCTGACCATAAAACCGGAGATCGCCACTCCCGGCGGTAATATCTGGTCTGTCAATGGTGCTGTAGCCGGCGGCCAGGCGTATGAGATCATGTCCGGTACTTCCATGGCAGCTCCTCATGCCACAGGCCTTGCCGCTGTTTTGGCCGAATATGTCAGAGAAAATGGTCTGGCAGAGAAGACCGGTAAGACGAACCGTCAGCTGGTACAGTCTCTGATGATGTCTTCTTCAAGACCTCTGATCGAAGAAGCCAGCGGCAGTTACTACTCTATATTAAAGATCGGTTCTGGTCTTGCCGATATCAAGGCAGCGACTGAAGCTACTTCCCTTATCACTATGGATCCTTCTGCGACTGCTTCTGCAGCTGATGGCAAGGTCAAAGCCGAACTGGGTGAATTAGCCCGCACAGATGATAAGAAAGCAACTTTTGATGTAGCTTTTGAGGTTACTAATTTCTCTGAAAAAGATACACAGTTTGATCTCAGTGCAGATTTCTTTACCCAGGATATCTGGTCCGGTTATGACATGGAATTCCGTGACACTTGGACAACTCCTGTTGATGCGGCTGTTGTCTGGACTGTCGATGGGGAAGAATATGATAATTCCGAATTCATTAACTATGATTTCAATGGCGACGGTTCTGTCAATGCCCTGGATGCCCAGCTTCTGTTAGATCTGGCTTCCGGCGTTGCTGATGAGATCTTTAATGAAGAATACGCTGATATCGACGCTGATGGTGATATCGATACTTATGATGCATACCTGGCATTCCAGGCGCTGAATAAGGGCGGGGCCGTCGTTGAAAGCGGTAAAACTGTCAAGGTCAATGCGCATGTTGTAGTCAATACTCCGGATGCTTTATTCGGTGAGGCATATAACGGCAACTACATTGAAGGCTACCTGTTTGTTAAAGAAGCCGACACCGAAGAAGGTGTTATCGGTGTAGAACATTCTATCCCGGTCCTGGGCTTCTATGGCAACTGGTCAGATGCTTCCATGTTCGACAAAGGATCGTATCTTGAATATGCGTATGGATTTGAGGATCGTGCTCCCTACATGTATTATACAAACGAAGTAGGAGAGAATGCCGTTTATATTCAGGGCTATACGGTCCAGTATGCGGGAGATAAGAAATCCTACCTGTTCGGCGGCAACCCGCTGAAGCTGGATGAGACTTATCATCCTGAAAGAAATGCCATCAACAGTAATGATACTATTACTGGTGTCCAGTATACTCAGCTTCGTAACGCCGGCGGCGGACGTTTTTATGCGACTAATGCTAAAGGCAAAATGATCAGAGGATCTGAGATAATGTATGGCTCCTCTTATTCGGCTTATTATTACAGAAATAAGAGCGAGTGGAGAAATTATACAACGAATACGCCTATCGGATTCCATGCGACAGGAATCGCTGAAGGCGCAAACTTTACCTTGAACTATACCCTGGCTCCTGAGTACTACATGGATGAGAATGGAACCATCGACTGGGATGCTTTAGGAAAAGGCGCTACTTATTCCTTCCCGGCAGTGGTTGATAATTCGGCTCCGTATATCGTGAGTGTGAAAGGTAATGAAGATAAGTCTCAAATTACTGTAAAAGTTCATGATAACGAATATGTCTCAGGTGTAGCCCTGCTTAAAGAAGATGGTACTGTAGTAGAAGTTATCTATGGTCTGGAAGACATTCTTCGGGGCGAACAGCATGACTACGTTTTTGATGTCAGCAAATCACAAGAGGCACATTATCTGGTCGAAGTCTATGACTATGCCATGAACCTTTCAACGTATAGGCTGAACCTCAATGAGGAAGAACTGGATGATGACGTTACCGTGACTGTCTCCTTGAATACGAGTCGTATTCTTGCAGGTAATAAGGCAAAAGCAACTGCTGATGTACAGCCTTGGGGTATTGACAGCAGCGTGTCCTGGTCTTCTGAAGATGAGAGCATTGCTGTCGTGGATGACAAGGGTATCGTTACGGGCGTTGCTCTGGGTACCACAAAGATCATCGCGACATCGAATGTTGATGATGAGGTTTCCGGTTCTGCGGAGATCACTGTTTTCAAAATTCCGATGCAGGCTTATGGCGTCCTGCAGAATGAAGGCGGCACGCCGCTCTTCTATAGCTATGATTTTGAAAATGGATCAGCTTATGTACCGCTCGGAGAAGTCAAGGCCAGCGTAACTGCTGCGGCTTATGACTGGATAATTGATGCCGGTCAGTATTATTACCAGCAGGATTTTGACGATTACATGCATAAGATCGATATCCAAACCCTGGAAACGGTTGCTGTATCAAAAGGTTCTACTGCGTTTGGTATAGGTATGGAAGATATTGACTTCGTCTTCAATTATAACTATACCAACGGTAAACATAGGTTGGCCGGTGTGGCGAAAGGGTATTTCCTGTATACAGAAGATCCTATGGAAAACACCTTTACCCGGGGATTTGATTTTAGTACTCGGCTTGCAAATTATACCGGCGGGACCCAGTTTGTTTCTATTGCATGGGCAGGTGTTACCAGCACGGGCAGGGACGAATTCCTGGTACTGGATGACGCCGGATATTTGTGGGTCTTTGACTATGATGGCGTAGAGGGTAAAATGAGCTTAGGATACATAGAGACTGATCTGGAGCTTGAGTATCCTGCCATGGATGAAACGACTGGCAACTCGATGGTCAAGGGTGATGATGGTGAGCTGTATCTTGCACACTATAATGGAAAGACAAGTGAATTCTATCAGCTGACTTATGACACAGAAAACGAAAAATTTGTCAGTAACAGGATCGCTGATGTTGGCGCTGATGTCTGGCCGGCTACGCTTCTTGCTGTTCAGGAGAAAAACGCCGGAGATGAAGGCGATGCTGCGGCAGACCTCAAAGCTTCCATGATTCCGGTTGAAGCAATCACTTATGTTGCCGAGGACATTGCTGAAGAAACTGACCTCTTTGCTCCTGTAAAAGAAACAAAGGCTGAGGGCGGTCTTAACACCACTTTCTATTCTTCAAGGAAACCGTCTGCTGATATGGAAAAGGTCTCAACAGAGACATCTGCTTCCTACGCTACCGAAGTTGCAACGACGAATGGCCTCGTAGAAGTCACGTATGACCCGGCTGTTTCTTCTATTGCAAAGATTGAAGTGTATGCAGACCATTATTCTGTAAACATGGAAGCCGGAAGCGTACTGGTTGCTTATGCGTATGATGAAGAAGTTCCGGCAGACACCGTTGTATTCAAAGTTATCTTTGATGCCGGAAGTCTGGGTGTAGCAGAATTCACAACGCTTGAATACAACAATGAACATCCTGAAGACGAAAACTCTGATACGATCCTTCTCGGAACCTATGATGGTCCTGTCTGGGAGTGGGCCGAGGATGGCAGCAGTGCTACTGCTACGTTCACCAGCCTGGTTGATGAGAACGATGTCGTTGTTCTGGATGCAGACATCACATTTGCCGGTTTATCAGATGAAGTAGGTTATTCGTTATATCTGGGTTCTGTAGTCTTCATGGGCAAGGAATTCACAGATACCTTTAAAGCTCCGTCTGATGTCAAGTTTGAAGCAGAGATTTCTTCTGAAACTTCTGAGGGAACCGGTGCAGTTACCGGAACAGTCTTTGCAGATTTTGCGGCGCGCCTTGCCATTACCGGTGAGAAAGTTAATACCAGTAATGCTGCTATCCGTATTTTCATGAAAGACATTGCCTCCCTTGGTATTGAAGGAAGCCGCTCTTATGAGAGAAAACTGAACTTCGACAGCAACCAGGATGTAGCTACCTCTACTATTGCCGGCCTGCTCAAAGTACTTGATGGTACAGTAGTTATCGGTAAGTGTGAAGGCAGTGAAGTCACTTATGATGTTAAGATGGCGGATGAAGGTTACACCTACACGGCTGTTCCTGATTCTACAGAAGCAGCAAGCGCTGTCTGGCATGCAATCGTTAATGAAGAACACATTGAGGCAGGAGCTAAGGATAAGGAAGACAGCTATGCTGTGATCGCTAATGGTTCCAGCCTTACTGTAGGCAGTTCTGTCCTTAAATTCGAATCTGAAGATGATCTGGTACTGGATAACTTCAGTGATCTGGCTGCCCTTGAAAAAGCTATCCGTGAAGCACTTGTTCTTACAACAGCCGAGGAAGCTTCTGAAGACGTAGTCATTAAACTGGTTCAGGGAACAGAACTGGCACTGGGTTCCAGCTATGCAAAACTTCTGGAAGATGCTACTATCACGATCTCTGGTGAGTGCATTGATACGGAAGCTCTTGAAAAACTTCTTGAGGATCTTCGGGCAGCTGATTATTCAGGCGACACCACAGCTCTTATGAAGGGACTGTACGGCATGTTCGAGACTGTGATCAATATGGTTGGCGGCAACACCGTCACTGTCACAGTTAAATTCGGCGGAGACTTTGGTATCCGTGCTTATGGCGAGACCTATTATGAGAGCTCATTCGTAGTAGCGAACCGTCTGAAGGCTGAACTTGGCGTAGATAAGTTCGATGCTATCGTGGTGGCAAGAGGTACCGGTGAGAGCGGATTCGCGGATGCCTTAGGCGGAAGTTATCTGGCAGCTAAAGAAAATGCTCCGATCCTTCTGATCGCCGGCGCTGAGGATGAAGACGAAGCCGAAGTCAGAAAAGCTGTGGAAGAGTATATCGCAGCTAATCTGAACAAGGGCGGCAAGGTCTATATCCTGGGCGGTACTGCTGCTATCTCTGAAGATTTTGAAACAGAGCTGAAGACAGCCGGTGTCGAGACCATGAGATTTGCAGGTAAGAACCGCTGGTACACAAACATTGACATTCTGTATTATATTGGAATCGAAAAAGGTGAAGAAGTCATCGTCGTTGAGGCAAATAAGACATTTGCAGACAGCCTGTCAGCAGCCGCTGTCGGCAAGCCTGTCTTCCTTGTAAACGGTGCTACGGATACCCTTCGTGCAGAACAGAAAGAGTACCTTGAAGAGCTTAAGGCAAAAGGCGTTACCTTTACTGTTCTTGGCGGTGAGGCAGCTGTGATTCCTGCGAAGTATGATCTGATCGCATCCTATGGCGATACCAGACGTATAGCCGGTGATGACCGTTACCTGACCTCTGTGGAAGTAGCAAAAGAATACTATGAGAATGCAGATACCATCGTTATCTTCAACGGAACGAATTCCAATGGCTATGGTGATGGCCTCATCTCTGGTGCTCTTGCAGCTGCCATCAAGGCTCCGATGATCCTGACCAGAAATAATGAGAAGACTACTGTACAGATCAATGAACAGTATGTCGGAAAACTGGATCTCAATAAGATCTATGTCATCGGTAATGATGAAGTCGTTACAGATAAGACAGTCCTTGAGATCACTGGCCTGGAATCAGTGGATGACTTTGTAGTCTACACAGAATAATCAACCATTAAAGAGTGGCCGGTCTGATGGCCGGCTGCTCACAGACGATTAAAAACAAAAAGAGATGGCATGACCTTCGGGTCATGCCATTTTTTTAGCAGTACAGCCGTAAAAAGTGCTATAATAGAGTGTATGATGATCCACCGGACAATGTATTTCTGAAACATATACATTTTTGATGAAGAAACAGAGGTTAAAAAGATAGTCTTGAAGTATGAGAACATTTACCCGGCCAGATTTATAGACCGGCCGAATCGCTTTATAGCCCATGTAGAGATGGATGGAAGAGTAGAAACCGTCCATGTAAAAAATACCGGACGCTGCAAAGAATTATTGATCCCGGGAGCCGAGGTGTATCTGACAGCTCCCGGGACCCCCGGCAGAAAAACAATGTATGACCTGGTCGCTGTCCGGAAGAATAACGGAATATTGTTCAACATTGACAGCCAGGCGCCAAATAAAGTGGTGAAAGAATGGCTGGCAGCGCAAAACTTTGACCGGGTTATCCCAGAATATACCTACGGCAGTTCCAGGCTGGATTTCTATATGGAATGCGGTGAAGACCGGTACCTGATGGAAGTCAAGGGCTGCACTTTGGAAATCGATGGAATCGGGTACTTCCCAGACGCTCCGACAGAGCGCGGTATAAAGCATCTTAAGGAGCTGATCCATGCCATTCATGATGGCTATACCGCGATAGCAGCCTTTGTGATCCAGATGGACGGGGTAACGGAAGTCAAAGCCAATGTGCTCACACACCCGGAGTTTGGTGAAGCGTGGGAAGAAGCCAGAGAAGCCGGCGTGAAATTCCTGATGCTGCCCTGCCATGTAGAACCGGAAAGCCTTATTGTCCGGCCGGTGAAGCCTTATTCATGACATCGCTTCTTTTGTATTAGACCAGTCAAAATACTCTTCATAACATTTCAGCAGATACTGAAGGTGTTCTTTCATGTAGAAACAGGCAAATTCACTGTTTCTTTCCTTGACAGCCTCGTATATCTTTCTGTGCTGGATCCCGACATTCTGCATGACAGCCTTCTGCCGTTCCGGGACGGTTAAGACCTGGCTTTCAGAAGATTCCATCTGTGCTTCGGCCATAAGAAAATCTTCCATGATCTTCGTGATGAACGGATTATGGACAGACCTGGCCAATGCCAGATGGAAATTATCCATTAATCGGGGCACATAACGTCCGCGGCCGGGCAATGAGGCTTCCAGGGCTTTAAGGTCCTTCTCATCCGCGGCCAGGGCAGCCTGCCGGGCTATCTCTGGTTCGATCATCAGACGGGCTTTGGTGGAATACAGGAAATCCGTCCGGTACCGCTCCCTGCTTTCGGTGGTGATGTTCAAGGCTTCCACGTCCAGGATCACCACACTGCCTTTTCCTTTATAGGTCTCGATGGCACCGATCTCGGCCAGGCGTTTCAGGGCTTCCCGCACGGTCACCCGGCTGACGCCCATCGCCTGTGTCAGCTCTTTTTCACAGGGGAGCATTTCACCTTTCCGGTACGTACCGTTTTCGATAAGGTTCAGGATCTGCCGGATGACCTGCTCATATAAAGTCGTTTTCTCAATCATTTTTTCTTCATGTAGTGTTCCCGCAGGAAGGCATAGATGATGACCGCCGCACTATAGATCAGCATCATCTGCCAGGCGCTGGAAATATCACCGAAATTCAGGACGGCTGCTATGATATATCCTATGAGAGCAACCGTCGTTAAGATGAAAAGAGGAACAGGCTTGATCTTAAATGTAGAATTCCGCATGGCTTCCGGATTCTTCTTATAGATCAGGTAGCCAGTGAAGATCGGGAACAGGACATAGATCAGGGAGACACCGTTGCCCAGACGGGCGATGGTGCTGATATCCAGTCCGGTCAGGATCGGGATGGCGCCGACGATATAGAAGACGATCAGCAGCACCCAGGGAGTGCCCCTGCGGCTGATCTTTGCTGTGGCTTTGGGAAGCCAGCCTTCTTCTGCGGCGATCAAGAGGCCTTTTGTACACCATGTAAAAGTAGCATTTAAGGTGGAAGCGACTGCGAACATGCCGCCGCCTACTATGAAGAAGTAGTAGAGCGGTTTCGGGAAAATGACTTCCGCCACAGGAACCAGGGACTCACCGGCCACGGTGTCGATGGGCAGCACACCCACAGCCACGATGCCGATGAAGGCATAAAGGACAGCCACGGCGATGGTACTGAAGATCATGGCCCGGGGCAGATCCCGGCCGGGGTTTTTCATTTCACCCCCCAGTTCTGACAGGAATTCCGCTCCGCCGGTAGCAAAGGTCAGCAGGCTTGCGCCAGTCATGAAATTGATAAAACCGTTAGGCATGATGGCTTTGATGCCGCCTTTGAAGACAGACCAGTCCACCTTCGGAAGGCCGAAGATGATGAATAACAGCATGGCCGCCACCAGGATGATGACCAGAACATTTTGAAGCTTGGCTGCCAGGTCTATGCCCAGCAGGTTCATAATGAAACATAGGGACAGAACTCCGAAGGCCACCCATGTCTTGGAAAGACCGGGCACCAGGCTGCAGGCATACTCGGCAAAGGTGATGCCGAACATGGCCAGGACCAGCTGTCCGGCAACCAGGAGCGCCAGATAATACAGGCCAGTCTTTGGTCCGATGTAATCCCGGACGTAAGTATACATACCTCCCGTGGCCGGAACAGCGCTTCCCAGAACGGCCAGGACCAGGTTCGGACAGATGACCAGGACAGCAGCCACAAGGAAGGCCAGAGGGGTGCCGGCACCGGTAAGGGCTATGGTAATACCTGTAAGCGCCATGATACCGGAACCGATGATCTGACCTACACCTATGCCCATCAGGTCACCCAGGCCCAGGACCCGTTTTAATTCATTCTGCTGATTGTCTTTACTCATGATTCTGCTCCTTTCAAAGCTTTTAAGATACAGTTCAGCCCCTCGGTGAGCTGCTGTTCGGGACAAGCTACGTTCATCCTGACAAAGCCGTCATAGGCTTCTCCGTAATGAACACCGCTGTTTAAACCGGCACCGGCCTCGGCGATCCGGCTGACCAGTTCATCGCTGGAAAGACCGAAAGCCGTCATATCGAGCCACAGAAGATAGGTACCTTCCACATCGGCCAATCTGACTTCCGGAAGTTTTTCCTCCAGGAAATCTTTTACGATCTGCGCATTTTTCCTTAGATATGCACACTGCCGGTCTACCCAGTCATCCCCATCTTTATAAGCTGCTTTCACCGCTTCCAGCCCCAGCGTATTCGGGACGAACAGATAGCGGGCATAGAGGTAAGCCTGATACTGTTCACGGATACGCGCTCCGGGAATGATCAGATTAGAGGTTTCCAGTCCGGCCAGATTAAAGGTTTTGCTGCAGCTGGTGCACACGATGAGCTGGTCATACAGCTCCGGAAAGGTGCCCATAGTCACATGAGGCCTGTCTCCCAGGATCAGATCCCAGTGGATCTCGTCACTGACGACGATGATGCCATATCTGCGGCAGATATCGGCCAGCGCCTTAAGCTCTTCATAAGTCCATACCCGGCAGACGGGATTGTGGGGGCTGCAGAGCAGAAGCATGGAAGCTCCGTTTTCAGCCAGCTTTTCCAGACCCGCCAGGTCCATCCGGTAGCCGTCGTCGGTCTTAAGAAGGTCATTCTTCAGGATCTTCCGGCCGGAAGCTTCTATGATGGAATAAAAGGGATCATAGACCGGGGGCTGGACGATAACGCCTGCGCCTGGTTCTGTCAGGACTTCGATGGCTGTACTCATGGCAGGTACGATACCTCCCACGGGAACGATCCAGCTGCTCTCCGGCGTCCATCCGTGACGCCTTGAACACCAGCCTTTTACGGCTGAGAAGTATTCTTCGTTCAGATCCGTATAGCCGATCACCCCGTTGTCTACCCGCTGCTTCAGGGCATCAATGATCGGCTGATAGGTCCGGTAGTCCGCATCGGCTATGGAGAAGGGGAGAAGTCCGGTGCGTCCAAAATCCGCTTCCTGGAAATCCCACTTGATACAGGCAGTGCCCTTCCTGAGAGCCGGCATATCAAAGTTGTTCATACGGTATCTCCTTACAAGACAACATGTTTTCTTTAATCATATCATTACCTGTCTTATTATGCAATATGTTGTTTCCTTGTATGAAGGATGACCGGCAGGGGGAATGTTTCTTTTTAAGTACATTTTGACACCGGTCAGGCCTGAAAATCTGTCAATTAAGTTATAAAACCGTCGTTTAAGTCCTTTTCTTGAAAATCATCGGGATATGTGTATACTTAAAAACGAAAGAACTTCAGTACAGTCAGAATAAGATCAAGTATCTGATTGTATGGTTAAATAAGTATCTATGCTACGGAAAGGAGAAAAGATATGAACGATAGTTTTTTTATAGCTGTAGAGGAGATCGGTAATCTGGGCAGAGGCCATAATGGGCTGGTCCTGGCCGCCGGAGTTCTGTTTCTGACGCTGGTCATTTTCATAGGATGCGGGCTCGCTTCGCGCAGGCTGCTGCTGAAGAAGGGCTATAATGAAGATATGTTCTGGATGGGGTATCTGGTCAGTCCGCTCCTGCTGCTGGCCTCGTGCCTGATAAGACCCAGGAAAGGTCATGGCAGAGATTAAGATATGGCTAGATGATATTCACTTTCAGATGGATCGGAGGGGAATGTGATGATGAAAAATAACTTAATAAAGATCGTGGGAATCTCACTGGCCCTTATCCTGATTTACGGATGCTCATCAAAAGTACCGCCTG
>CACZSO010000105.1 GCA_902783795.1 uncultured Eubacteriales bacterium | reverse complement strand
TGATATTCCTCTCCTTCCGATTCTTCGATATAAATGGCATAATCCGGGCAGCGCAGCTCGCACTGGCCGCAGAGTATGCATCCGGCGTCCTCGATCTTCCGGACTTTCTCATCCACGATCTCGAGGGCGTGTTTCGGGCAGAAAGCTGCACAGATCCCGCAGCCTTTGCACCAGTCTCTGTTGATCCTGAGTTCCTTTTTGCCTGCCATGTTCTTTCTCCTGAGAAGGTTATTTTGTGTATCTGTTCAGGTTCCCTCATCCGTCTGCCCTTCGGGCAGCCACCTTCCCCAGAGGGGAAGGCTTAGGCTTCCCCCTCCGGGGGAAGCTGTCGGCGAAGCCGACTGATGAGGGGATTCTGAAAAAAAAGATATCTTTAATCATACTATAAATCTGCTTTATAGACAAAACAAACACTTTTAATTGAATACTTTTCACAAGAAAAAAGTTGTGATATACTGTAAGTGCTCAAAACTACAGAAACAAGGATTTTCGGAGGCTCAGACAATGAATTTTCAGAACATGGAATACTTCCTTACCGCTGCTGAAAACGGCAGCATTACCCGGGCCGCGGAGAAACTGAACATCACCCAACAGGCCCTATCCAATGCCATTGCCCGGCTGGAAAGCGAACTGGGCTGCCGCCTGTTTGAACGGAGCCACGGGCTGGAACTCACCTACAGCGGAAAAAAGTTCCGGGAGGCTGCCATCAATATGCTGGACATGCAGCACCAGACTCTCACCATGCTGAATGACATCAATGAGCATGTGCTGGGCGAGCTGCGGATAGGCATTTCCTATACCCGCGGCCAGGCCATCCTGCCGCTGCTGCTCCCTGACTATATCAAAGCCCATCCCCAGGTAGAATTATCCGTGCTGGAAGGTTCTTCCCGAGACATAGAAGAACACCTGGCCCAGGGAGATATCGATGTAATGATCGGCTTCGTGCCTTTCCTGTTTGAAGGTGCCGCCTGGAAGATCCTCATGAAAGACCGGCTTTTCCTGGTCGTTCCGAAAGCCCTTTTAGCAGAACATTTCGGCAGTACAGGAACCACCGGAGATATTATGAAAAGATATGAAAAGACACATGACATCCGTCTTTTTAAAGACCTGCCCTTCGTGCTCTTGAATAAAGGGGACCGGATCCGGGCCATCACTGACCACCTTTTCAATGAAGCCGGTATCAAACCCCGCATCGAATTCGAGACCACGAATACCCAGACTGCCCTGGCCGTGGCGGCTGAAGGCGTAGGCGTTACTGTCTGTCCGGAACTATACCTGAACAGTAATTATCTGGCTTTCGGAAGCGGCGATTCCTATATCCGCAAAAAAGTGGCCACCTGCCTGCTTTCCCATGACAGTCTCACCGACACGATAGCGGTCTGCTATAATGACAACCGCTACTTAAGCCGCGCTGCTGAAGATTTTATCCGCCTGTGCCAGGAGAAATTCCAGGGTGCTTCATAAAGAAAGAACGGCCGGTGCAGTGAAAACGCTGCACCGGCCGGCTGTATTTTTTTTTCTTATTTATTCGTGGTCTTTCCTTCTTCTTTACCCACAAAATTCTCACTCAGTCCAAAGCCTTCCAGGATCTTTTTCAATGTCCCGTCATCCTTCATAGCGTTCAATGTATCATTGATCTCCCGATTGAAGGCGGGATCATCTTTCCGGACCGCGGACCCGATCATGCCTTCATCTTCGCTTTCATAGCCCGGCAGCAGCTTCAGCTGCAGGCTCTTATTATTCTCAATGATATAAAAGGCGATGATATCATCCACCAGGCAGGCGTCCACTTTGCCGGTATTGACCGCCAAAAGCAGTTCATCCGGCTCCGCATACATGGCCACATCCTTGATCTTTCCTGCTTCCTTCCAGCCCTCAACGGTGGTCAGGAACTCACTGCCTGTCTGGGCCGCCACGACACAGTCCTTCAAATCATCCATACTGTTCAGCGATGAATCCGCCGGGATCACCACCGCATCCGCTTCCTTATACCAGACGTCGGAAAACAGCACCTGTTCTTTCCTGGTCTCGGTGATATACATGGCATCCGCGATGATATCGATGCTCTTGTTATTCAGTTCCAGGATCAGGCTGTCCCACTCCACGATCTTCATTTCCACGTCTTTGATGCCCAGCCGTTTCGCGATCTCCCGCATGATCTCCGCATCGATCCCGGAAAACTTATCATTCGTCACGTCAATGTAGGCGAAAGGAGCATCATTGGACGAGCCTACCACGATCTTTCCCTTCTCACGCAGGGCTTTCAAGGTACTGCTGACTTCTCCCTTCGGATCCGCCTGTGAAGACCCGCTGCCAGACGAACCGCACCCGGCGAACAGACTTAAACATAATACAACACTTAATAAAACTGCCAAGATTTTTGCGATGTTTTTCATAATACCTCCTCTTACATCACGCAATTCTGATCTTCTTTTCGATGTACTTCACCAGCTGGGCTAAGGGCAGGCTGATGATCAGGTAAGCGATGGCCAGATAGGTGTAGGATTCTACTGTCTGGAAAGTCTGGGACGCATAAGCCTGCGTCCGTAACAGCAGTTCGCTTACCGCGATACAGGATAAGAGCGACGTATCCTTCACCATCATCACCAGGTAATTGCCAAATACCGGGATGGAGTTGTGGATGGCCTGGGGCAGGATGATCCTGAACAGCACCTGACGCTCTGTAAAGCCCAGCGCCATGCCAGCCTCCCACTGTCCTTTATGGACCGCCAGAATGGCCGAACGGATCACCTCGGACTGATAACAGCCATAGTTGATGCCCAGTCCCAGCACGCCGGCAAAGACCGAGGTGAAGGAAACTGCGTTCGGGGTCTGCAGCGCCCAGTTGATCAGCAGGGGGATAACATAATATATGTAAAAGAGCTGCACCAGAAGCGGCGTTCCCCGGATAAGCTCGATAAAGCCTATCAGGAACCCGCGGAGCACACGGCTCTTTGACATCCGTCCTATAGCAAGAAGCAACGCCAGCACCAGGGAAAAGATAAAGCCCAGGATGGTCACTTCCACCACCACCCAGAAGCCTTTTAACAGGCTGGGGGCAAAACGCTGAAGACACTCCAGAAAGAAAAAGCGCATGGTCATAACTCTTCTCCTCCTCTTTCTTCAGAAGGGCCGTGGCGGATGATCTTCGACAGGAACTCTCTGGCCCGGTCAGTTTCAGGTGCGGTGAAGAAGGTCTCCGGGTCACTCTCCTCCACGATAAGGCCATTGTCCATAAAGACGATGCGGTCAGACACTTCTCTTGCGAACCCCATTTCGTGGGTAACCACCAGCATGGTCATGCCGGATCTCGCCAGATCACGGATCACATTCAGCACTTCTCCGATCATCTCCGGGTCCAGGGCGCTGGTGGGTTCGTCAAACAGCAGAAGTTCCGGATGCATGGCCAGGGCTCTGGCGATGGCCACCCGCTGCTGCTGTCCGCCGGACAATGTATGGGGGTAGGCGTCCAGTTTATCGCCCAGTCCTACCTGGTTCAGAAGCTGTGTCCCCTCTTCTTTTGCCGCATGTTTTGAAAGTTTATTCAGTGTGACCGGCCCCATGGTCACATTTTCCAAAGCTGTCTTTAATGGAAACAGGTTAAAACTCTGGAAAACCATGCCGGCCTTCTTACGATAAGCGGAAACATTGAAGGACTTATCCAGAATATCTTCCCCGTGGTAGAAAATACAGTGACTGTCCGGTGTTTCTAAAAGATTCACACACCGAAGCAGCGTGCTCTTCCCGGAACCGGAAGGACCGATAATGCAGATCACTTCACCGGAATGCACGGTAAGGGAGATCCCTTTCAGGACCTCCAGACCGTCAAACGTCTTTTTCAAGTCATCGATTTTGAGGATGATCTCCCCGGCAGGCTTTATCATGTATAAACCTTTCTTTAGTCACCCATAAATATTGTGTATATTACAACCATTTAATGTATATTATTCATTATACATTAAAAATACACAGGTGTCAAATTCAGTTTTCTTAATAAAGACCCGGCTGAATATCTTCTCCTGTGATACATTAAGCAGTGGACTTAAGTGCCGGCAGACGCATTATCTGAGGCCGCTCTCTGAAATCGCCATGGCTGGCATTATCTAGTAGTACAGCAGAAAAAGCGTCCACACTGTCCCTGTCAGGGAAATGTGGACGCTTCTTCAATTAATTTAAGGAAGCTGCCTTCTTTTTCTTAAGCCAGATGGCTCCGTTCCATATGCCCAGCCCTACCCACACGACTGCGATGCATGTCAGCAATATTTTCGCCGGTCTCGGCAGGGGGCCCAGGTCTTTTTTCATATCTTTCGTCTCGCCTACAGGGACGATCTGATCCAGCCGGTAGAGTGATGTCACATCGCTGTACAGCTTTTCGATAAAAGCATCGTCCACTGTCTTTTTGCGGCGGGTGCCTTTCGCTGTCTCTTCGATGAGCTGTCCGGCGGCATCCCTCAAAGAGGCGGAGCCGTTGAAGACCGGGGTCACGAAGGTATCCTCCGTATGGGCCAGCAAAAGCTTCGATGCATCTATTTTCACATAATAATGCTTATTGCGGTCATCATCCGATACATTGCCGGCCAACAGCATTTCATGGGTCACCGCGGAATCTAAATACGTCTGATATTCCTCAGAACCCTGGGCTTTTTTCGTTACCGGCACATAGCCTTCCGTCTCTGCATAAGCGATCTGCACCTTATTGGAAAGCAGGTACTGCACAAACAGCCAGGAGGCCAGGACCTCGCCGGTATCTTTTTTATTAAAGATACAGACAGAGGGTCCCTGGGAGATCATCACCGGATCCTCCGGATTTTCCTGGGGGATGGGCCGGACCACGGTTTCAAATTCCACCAGCTGGTCCGCAGCAATGTCTAAAAGCGGCGCGTAAGTCCCCATCCAGGTAGCACCCGCCGTAGAGTCCACCGCGAAGATACATTGGCCGGCATTCAGGAAATTCGCCGGATAACTGGAGATCTTGAAAGTGGAAAAAGCACCTGTCTTCACATGGGAAGCCACTGTCTGGAGGATCTCCTTCGTGGTATTATTGAACAGCAGCACTTCACCGTTTTCGGATGAATAGCCCGCCTCCTTCTGCTTCAGCAGCTGGATCATCATATTGTCCGTAGATTTATAGATAAAGGGGATCATGACCTTCTGGCCATTGATCTCGAAATTCCCGGAGGCATCCTTTTTCATGGCCTCCTCAGAAACTTCCCAGATAAAGTCCCAGGTCACCACATCCGGCACCGTATAACCCAGCTTCTCCACAAAGGTTTTATTAATATACAAGGCTTCGGTAGAGCGCATATAAGGCACTGCGTACTGGATGCCGTTGATCTTTCCCTCATTCAGGAATTCCGGCACTACCTCATCGTAAGAAGGCGCATCGAACTTCACTTCTGAACCGGAAAAGCCGAACTTTTTATCCCTCATCAGATCATCCAGAGGCACCACCACGTTTTCGCCGGAAAGGTAAGTGGCTATATGGTCGGGATACGTGATGCATACGTTGGGTGTGGTCTGGGTGGCGATGTTCGTGATGACATCGTTATAGATACGGCCGTAATCCGTGTAGAGCCGCATATTGACCGTAATATTCGGATAGACCTGCTGGAAATCCTGGATGGCCTGCTGATAGATCCGGGTCTGGTTTACATTCGTATCATTCTTCGCCCAAAACGTGATCTCATAAGACTTCGACTCATCGAAGCTCTCCGGCACCTCAAAGGCCTTAGAGGTCTTAGCACCGTGCCAGGCGCACAAAGGCAGCATAAGGGCAGCTAGAACCGTCACGCACAGGAAGGTCTTAAAGTTCTTTTTCATCCCTTCGTGCCTCCTCTCGAAACACCTTCCATGATCTTATCGTGGAAGAACAGGAAGAGGATGATCAGCGGCAGAGAGATCACCACCACCGCTGCCATCATGGCCGGGATGTTCTCACGTCCGAAGCCATTCTCACGGATCTCCTGGATACCGTTGGACACCAGGAAATAAGCCTCATCGTCTGTGATCAGGCGGGGCCATACATAGGAATTCCAGCACTCGATGACTTTCAGGATGATGATGGTGACCAGGGTGGGCCGGGTGATGGGGATCAACACCTTTAAGAGATACTTAAAGTCTGAGGTCCCGTCCACTTTTGCGGCTTTATACAGCTCATCCGGCACCTGCTCGAAGTTTTCTTTCAGCAGATATATATAAAATACTGAGGTGACTGAAGGCAGGATCAGACCGGTAAATGTGTTCCGTAAACCCCAGTTCGTAATGGTCTGGAAGTTTGTGATGACCACCAGCTCTGTGGGGATCATCATGAGGGCCAGAAAGCCGGTAAATACCAGATTCTTGCCCTTGAACTCCAACCGCGCGAAGGCAAAAGCCGCCAATGTGATCACGATGATCATAAGTGCTGTAGTCACCAGCGTAAAGATCAGGGTATTACCGAAATAACCCGCCAGATTCACCGTAGAGAACGCGTCGAAGTAATTCTGGAATGTGGGCTTCAAGGTAAAGAATTTAGGGATATATTCCGCATTGTACGTGGAATAGCTCTTCACGGAAGTCAGCACCATCCAGTAAAACGGGAACAGGACGATGAGCCCCCAGAAGACCAGAAAGGCATACAAGGCAGCCTTCCCGACCCGCTCTCTTCTCTTCGCTCTTTTTTCTATCAGATCAAAATCAAGCTTCTGATTCATTTAAAATCCTCCAGCGGCTTCCCCTTGAGGGGAAGCTGTCAGCCGCAAGGCTGACTGATGAGGTGTATTGGTTTTCCGCTTCATCAGTCTGCTCCGCAGACACCTTCCCCTTAAGGAGAAGGCTTAGTAGTGAATTTTATCCCTGCTGATCGAAAGATTGATACAGGTAATGGACAGTACGATCACAAACAGAATGATGGCTGCGGCGGATGCGTAAGAGGGGAATCCTCCTGAATTGCCATACAGCATATCATAGATGTAGCCCACCATCGTGTTCATGCCGGCCGCATTTAAATCTGTCCCGAACAGTGCCACCGCATCGGAATAAGCTTTAAAGGCGCCTATAAAGCCGGTGATCACCAGGTAAAAGATCATGGGCGAGATCATGGGCAGAGTAATCTTATAAAAGATCCTGAACTTCGATGTTCCGTCCACCCGGGCCGCGTTATAATAGGTCTGGTCCACGGACGCCAAAGCACTGGTCAGGATCAGGATCTTGAAAGGCATGACGATCCAGATGGTGTAAAAACACAGCACAAACATCTTCGCCCAGTAAGGCCCGTCTATGAAATCCACGGATTTCCCGCCAAACAGCTGGATCAGTACATTGATCATCCCGTCCGAATAGGCCGTCTTCTTAAACAGGATCATGAACACCAGGCCTACCGCCAGTGTATTTGTCACATAAGGCAGGAAATATACGGTCTGGAACAGCTCTTTCAAGGGTTTGATGGAGCTTAAGGCCAGGCTGATGAGCAGTGCGATCCCGGTGGACAAAGGCACTGTCACCGCTACCAGAATGATGGTATTCTTTACTGCCTGCAGGAAATAAGTATCATGAAGTACATACGAATAATTATACCAGCCGTGGCCAAAGAAAGTCTGGGAAGCAGAGTTGTATCCTTCCTCAAAGGAATAGATGAAGACATCGACCAGCGGATACACCAGGAAGAATCCCAGAAAGGCTATGGCCGGCAGAAGATATAGCCATCCTTTCAGATTGTTCTTTTCCATGGGGGCCTCCTTACGTGAAGTCGATCCGCTCTTCGGATCCTTTGGCAAAAATATAGGTCTTATAAGGCTTTAAGGAGAATCGGATAGTCTTTTTCGAGGCATCGATCTTATTTTCCGCGCTGATGATGGTGCGGATCTGCACAGCCTCGCAGAGATCGTGAGTGCAGACGACGCTGGTATCACGCCCCATGACTTCTACCGCGATCATACCGCAGGTCAGAGGTCCGTTTTCATCAGGGATAAAGCCTTCCGGCCGGATGGCACACCACACATCCTGGTCCGCAACACCCCCCACTCTCAGCACCGCTTCACTGCCGATATAGAGCGTCTCATTCTTTACAGAAGCCTCAAAGACATTGATGGGCGGGGTACCCAGGAATTTCGCCACAAACAAATTCTCCGGCACATCGTACACCTCCTGAGGCTTTCCGATCTGCTGTACCGCCCCTTCCTTCATGACTACGATCATATCGGAGATGGACATGGCCTCCTCCTGGTCGTGGGTCACGAAGATCGTGGTGACTTTCGTTTCCTGCTGGATCCGTTTGATCTCCTCCCGGGTCTGCAGCCTTAAGCGGGCGTCCAGGTTAGACAATGGTTCGTCCAGCAGCAGGACGTTTGGCGTTTTCACCAGCGCCCGGGCTATGGCTACCCGCTGCTGCTGGCCGCCGGACATCTGCCCCGGCTTTCTTTCCATCAGTCTTTCGATCTGCACCATTTTCGCCACTTTCATGGCCCGCTCTTCCATTTCTTCCTTTGAAAGCTTCTCCTCCCCCTTCAGATTCTGCAGCGGAAAGATGATGTTTTCATAGGCTGTCAGATGGGGGTACAGCGCATAATTCTGGAAGACCAGACCCACCCCGCGGTTCTCCGGCGGGAGGTTCGTGACATCGTCTTCCCCGAAATAGATCTTACCTTCCGTGGGTTTTTCCAGGCCGCTGATCAGGTTCAGGGTCGTGGATTTTCCACAGCCGGACGGCCCCAGAAGACCTATCAGCTTCCCATCCGGGATCTCGAAGGTAAAGTCATTAACAGCTATGACTTCCTCTTTTCTTTTTCTATCCCGGCTGGGATAACGCTTTGTCAGATGC
This sequence comes from uncultured Eubacteriales bacterium, assembly GCA_902783795.1. Taxonomy (GTDB): domain Bacteria; phylum Bacillota; class Clostridia; order Lachnospirales; family Lachnospiraceae; genus UBA1267. Next base: position 3,048 of record CACZSO010000105.1, on the reverse strand, counting down.
TCAAGTACGATTTTCATAAAACTATCCTTCTGTTCAAACAAGGCTTCCCCTGGAGGGGAAGCTGTCAGCCGCGAGGCTGACTGATGAGGTGTCCTTATCCAACTATCCCCACCTCATCCGTCATGCTTCGCATGACACCTCCCCCTCAAGGGGAAGGCATTAGATCAGTAGTTTCCTTCTCTTCCACGCGCCGGAATAGAAATAGATCATTCCGATGATCACCGGGCCTAATCTCGCAAAGGCATTGCCGTAGAAGAAGCCTAACACGCCCATACCAAAGACGCGGGTCAGGATCAGGCTGATACCCAGCCTCAGCACCACGCCGTCCAAAATGCCTACGATAAAGCCCAGGCTGGCGTTTCCGACGCCACTGATCATGGCCTGATAAGGACCCATCAGCGATGCGGTAATAAAGGTCACACAGGAGATCTTCAGGAAGGTCACACCGAAATCGATGACCTCCGGATCCTTGGTAAAGATGCCGTAGATCTGATAAGGAATGGTGAGCGCTGCCAGACAGTTGATCGCCGCCATGGCCATGGCAAAGGCCAGGGCTACATGGACGGTCTTCCCGGCCCGGTCATATTTGCCGGCGCCCAAGGACTGCCCGATCATGGCCGCGGCACCTGTATCGATACTCATCGTGATAATATTGGAGAACCGGGTGATCTTATTACCCACGGAGTTCGTAGCCGAAGCGATCATGCCGTAGCTGTTGATATTCGAGGTGCAGTACAAAAGCGTCACGTTGATCATGGCGCTCTGGATGGAACGCGGGATACCCAGCTTCAGAATGACCTTTAAAGGCTCTTTACGAATAGCAAAACTCTTCAGTTTAAAGTCAAAATTGAACCGGTCGCGGTTTCTGTACATAAAGACCACAGAGGCGATAAACGAAGCCAGCTGCGCCAATATCGTGGCCCAGGCTGTTCCTGCCGCGCCCATGTCCAGATAGACCACGAAGAACAGGTCCAGGAAAATATTGGAGATGGCGGCGATAGTCACGAACAGCAGCGGACGTTTGGATTCACCCATGCCCCGCAGAATCGCGCATATCGCCGTATAGCCGAAGACGAAAGGCGCACCGATACAGGTAATGATCATGTATGCTTTTGCTTCGGACAATGCTTCTTCCGGGCAGTTCATGATCCGCAAAAACGGTGCAGCCAATACAACGCCGATTAGCCCGATGATGATACTGCCACCTACTAACAGCGTCAGCAGCGTACCGATGGTCTGGTTCGCCCTTTCATGCTCATTGGCACCTACCAGCTGTGAAATATACACCTGGCCGGCCGCCGAGAAGCCCACCGCGAACATAGTCAGCATATTGACAAAGTCGCCGCCGGTGGATACACCCACCGTACCTACCGAGCCCACATATTTGCCGATGATGATCAGGTCAACTGTGTTATACAGCTGCTGGATCAGGTTCGCAAAAAGGATGGGGATAGAGAATTTGAGCAATGTCGAAAGGATCGAACCTTGTGTAAGGTCCAGTCCTACCCTGCCCCGAGGTCTTGCTTCTGCCATATCTTTTCCTTCTTTCCTTTTATTTTCATGGGGAAACAGGAACTATCCCCACAGTTTGATCAGGTCCGCCCGACATAATGGCAGATCTGTTCATAACATATTTCATGAATGCCGCCACCTGCTCTGCAGCACGCAGCTGTGCATGACATTAGCCAGGTGTTTCCTTTTGACCACAGCATCATTATATATAGTTTACCACTTTTTAAACCTGCCGCAAGCAAAAACAACTAAAATCTCAGGCAGAATACGCCGCAGTTCCTTACAGGCATTATCGGGGGTTAATCCGTCGGCCACGCACTGCGGATGAGCGAAGCCTGCCTGTGCATTTGGGCCTTTCCACTGATCACACATGCCTTTTCCTGATTGCACATGCCCTGATCAAGGTTTTGAGCAGAAGGGCCGTTTTAAGTTCATCCCCCGTTGATCTGGCTGATCACGTAATTGAAAACGGCCTGATAGGTCCCGTAATCATAGTGCAGCTGGTCGATGAAGTGCATTTCGCCTCTTGCCAGGCCATCCTGCATAAAGGCATTGACTTCAATGATCCGGCAGCCTGGCTGTACGCCGGCCCGCAGCCTGGCGTTAAAAGCGTCAATGTCCGCATTCGTAAAGCCTGCAGGGGCATCTTCACGGGCAGGTCCCACCGTCAGGTAATAGACCGGCCGGCCATAAGCCAATGCTACGTTGTTGATGTAGGAAATGTAATATTCCACATTCTGGAGGTCATTGATGCCGAACCAGAAAATGTAAGAAGGGGCTTCATCGTTCCATGTGACCGCCCGCGCGAAGGCATATACAGAAAGCCAGTCATACCCGGTGCCCCCATGGGCTACAAAGGTCATGGGGCCCAGGTGGGCGTACATCTCTTCGCCAATATGCCAGAAATAATGGCCCGGTGCTTCTTCAGCTGAAAACGCCTGAGAACAGTACAATCCCACGGTCCGGGAATCTCCCAGGAAGATCAGCCGCTGCCCGACCGCCGGATTTATGGTCTGTGTGGGTGCCGTCGGTACTTCGGGAGACGGTTCTGTTTCACTTCCTGGTGTCGGCTCTGTTGCTTCCGGACTGCTTTCTGTATCTGGTTCTGAAAATGGTTCTGTGTCGCTTTGTGTGGCTGGTTCAGAGTCCCTTTCTACGGGAGTTTCTGTATCTTTTTCTTTGTCAGATACAGGCTCTGTCGCTGTCACACTTTCTGTATCATCTTCTGTCCCACTGCTGGTATACCTGTCATCGATATCCGGTTCCCGGGGCGTAGTAAACGGCGGCGCCGTCTCTGACGCCGCCGTTTTAGTGTCTTCTGTTGATGGTGGCCAGTCATAGTCACGGGCAACGCCCCGGTACATGAAAAGTACGAAAGCTATCAGAAGCCCTGTGACCAGCAGACTGATCCATGATTTTTTACTCATACGATTCCTGTTCAACATGCCTCCGCAGTTTTTCCTGCTTAAGCACCCAATCTACTGTCTGCAGCCATATCTCTCCATGTTCCCGAAGAATATCTCTGCAGGTTTTACC